>CALEMG010000557.1 GCA_937910835.1 uncultured Alphaproteobacteria bacterium
TCTCGGCCTCAACGATCCCTTCTTTGTGCAATTTGGCCGATTTGCCCTGAACGCCGCGGAAGGAGATTTCGGCATCTCCTATAAATATAGGGAGCCGGTGAGCACACTGATTAAGGCGCGTCTTTCCGCTACGCTGGAGCTTTCCTTTGTCGCCGCCATTCTCACCCTCGCAGTCGGTATTCCATTGGGTGTTTATACGGCCCTTAAGGGCAAAGGGCTAATCTCAAAGGGGATCATGTCTTTGTCCCTTATCGGAGTTTCTCTGCCGACATTCCTGATTGGTATTCTGCTTATTCTTCTGTTCGGTGTTGTGCTCAGGTGGTTACCGACCTTCGGGCGCGGGGATGTCGTTGCCATTGGGTGGTGGACGACGGGCTTTTTAACTGTTTCCGGTCTCAAATCACTAATCCTTCCCTCCATTACGCTGGCGCTTTTCCAGATGACCCTGATCATGCGGCTGGTGCGGGCGGAAATGTTGGAAGTTCTGCGGACGGACTTTATTAAATTTGCGCGCGCCCGTGGTTTGCCTGATCGGGCGGTGCATTTCAAGCATGCGCTGAAAAACACGTTGGTGCCGGTTATCACCGTTACCGGGCTGCAGCTTGGTGCGCTGATCGCCTTTGCGATTATTACCGAAAGCGTCTTTCAATGGCCGGGCATGGGATTATTGTTTATTCAGGCAATCTCGGATGTGGATATACCGATTATGGCGGCCTATCTCGTTCTAATCGCGTTTTTCTTTGTTATTATCAATATGATAGTCGATATTCTTTATTATACAGTTGACCCGCGATTGCGCGCGGACAGCACGGCTTAGGGGGTGGCGATGGAACAGGTACAACCCACCACGAATTCCCGCGTGCAGCGCTTTTTCGACAGTGATATCTGGTATAGCTTTGCCAGAAACCCGGTGGCGATCATTTCGGCGATTGTCACCATTGGCATGATCCTCGCGGCAGCATTTGCGCCGCTGATTGCGCCGCATGATCCTTTCGATCTCGCCGCTATTGATATTATGGATTCGAGCATGCCACCGGTCTGGGACGCTTATGGCGACCCGAGATTTATTCTGGGAACCGATGACCAAGGACGCGGTATTCTCTCGACGATCCTTTACGGTGCTCGTATTTCTCTAATTGTCGGGTTTTCCTCGGTGGTTTTCTCGATGATTGTTGGGATCACGCTCGGCCTGATCAGCGGGTATGCGGGCGGGCGCACCGATGCCTTTATCATGCGGATCGCTGATATTCAGCTATCTTTTCCGGCCATCTTGATTGCCCTTCTGATTGATGGGGTGGCGCGCGGGATCGTGCCCAAGGAGCTGCATACGGATATCTCCATCTATGTGCTGATTTTCGCCATCGGTATTTCCGGCTGGGTGCAATATGCCCGGACGGTGCGTGGCTCGACCCTGGTGGAGAAAAACAAGGAATATGTGCAGGCTGCCCGCGTGATCGGCATCCGGCCCTTCACGATCCTTCGCCGTCATATCTTGCCCAACGTGATGGGGCCTGTCATGGTCATTGCGACCATCCATCTGGCCATTGCGATCATTACGGAGGCCACGCTTTCCTTCCTTGGAGTAGGTGTGCCGCCGACGACGCCGTCGCTCGGCACGCTGATCCGTATCGGCAATGAATATCTCTTCTCCGGCGACTGGTGGATCACGATTTTCCCGGGCGCCACCCTTGTGATTTTGGTGCTTGCCGTCAATCTTTTGGGCGACTGGATGCGCGACGCCCTTAATCCGAAGTTGCGCTAGGACGGTATCATGGACTTACTCAATATAAACAATCTGCGTATCGAGTTTCCAAGCCGTCACGGCACGGTGGTGGCCGTTGACGATGTCAGCCTGACCGTGCAGCCGGGTGAGGTTCTGGGGGTCGTCGGGGAATCTGGCGCGGGCAAGTCAACCATCGGCAATGCGGTGATCGGCCTGCTGGAGCCGCCGGGCGAGATGACCGAGGGGCATGTCCTGCTGAAATCGGAACAGATTGATACGCTGAGCCCGGAAGCCAAGCGAAAAATCCGTGGCCGTCGTATCGGCATGATTTTCCAGGATCCGCTGACCTCCCTTGATCCGCTGCAGACGATTGAACAACAGCTTGTGGAGACGATCGACCTGCATCTTAAACTTGGCGAGAAGAAGTCACAGGAACGGGCCGTCGATCTCTTGCGTCAGGTCGGCATTCCGGACCCGGAGCACCGGATCAAGAATTATCCGCATCAGTTTTCCGGCGGTATGCGCCAGCGTGTCGTTATCGCACTTGCGCTCTGCGCAGAGCCGGAGGTGATTATTGCTGATGAGCCGACAACCGCGCTCGATGTTTCAATCCAAGCGCAGATCCTGGAGCTTATGCGCCGTTTGTGCAAGGACAAGCAGGTCGGCATGATCATCATTACCCATGATATGGGCGTGATTGCCGATATTACGGATCGTGTCGCGGTGATGTATCGCGGCAAGGTGGTGGAGGAGGGGACGACGGCGAAAATTCTCGGCGACCCGGATCATCCTTATACTCAAAGCCTGATCAGTGCGGTGCCGCGCCCGGATATCCGGCTGAAGCGCTTTCCCATGGTCAACTATATTGAGGAAGAGGGGGAGCGAACGAAGGATATTGATCTGTCCACCCACTGGCTTGGCCGCCATCGGGATTACGATGCGGTGGACGGGCCGCTTCTCAGCCTGAAAAACCTGGTAATGACCTTTGTCACCAAACCCGCTCTGTTGAAGAGCAACCGCGTCACCTTTAACGCGGTCGATGATGTGTCCTTCGATATCAATGAGGGAGAAGTCTTCGGGCTCGTCGGCGAGAGTGGCAGTGGCAAATCAACGGTCGCACGGATGGTCTGCAGCCTCTATAAACCGGCCGCAGGGGCGGTGAATTTCGCGGGGACTGACCTCACCAGGATCAAATCAGAGAATGAGCGCGATTTCTTCCGCCGTCAGATGCAGATGATCTTTCAGGATCCGTTCTCCTCGCTGAACGGGCGGATGCGGGTGATGGACATCATCGCGGAACCGATCCGCTTTCACCGACTTGCGTCCTCCAATCAGGAGGTGGAACAGATCGTCAATGACCTGCTCGATCATGTCGGGCTTGGGGCGCAGGCTTCAGTGCGCTTCCCCCATGAATTTTCCGGTGGTCAGCGCCAGCGTATTTCCATTGCCCGGGCACTTGCGACCCGCCCCCGGTTCCTGATTTGTGATGAGCCAACCTCAGCGCTTGATGTTTCCATTCAGGCGCAAATACTTAATCTTTTGAAAGATTTGCAGGAAGAATTGGGCCTCACCATGCTGTTTATCAGCCATGACCTACCGGTCATTCGCCAGATGTGCGATCGAGTTGGGGTGATGAAGACGGGTAAGCTGGTCGAGGTGTCTGCGACCGAAGATCTTTTTGAGAAGCCGACAGCGGCCTATACACGCGAACTCCTCGATCTGATGCCGCGCCTCGATAAGCTGTCTCACGAGGGACTGGAAGTGGAGCAGGGATAAAAGGGAGGCGCTGATGGCTGTTGATGCATGGCTGATATTTGTAGGCGTCTGGATCGCGGCAAGCGTGCCATTGGGACCGAACGCCCTTTACTGCATATCAACTTCCGCCGCAGTCGGATTCTCGCGTTCCCTCTGGTCGGTTGCCGGCCGTCTGGTTGCGGCGTTCTGCCATATGATGGCGACCTTGCTTGGCATCGCGACGCTTCTGCTCGCAAATGCGGAGCTTTTTCAACTGCTAAAATATTTCGGTGCCGCCTATCTTGTCTGGATGGGCATCACCCTTTGGCGGAAAAGAACCATGGCGCGACCGGATTTGGCCAAGGAGAAAGGCTCCGCCTTAAAAATTACGCGTCAGGCTTTCCTGATCTCGATGACCAACCCGAAATCCATCATCGCCTATCTTGCCGTTTTCTCGCAATTTGTTCATCACGACGAGACCCTGATCCCCCAGATGATAGTGCTCATTCCGACCGCGCTCGGCATTACCACGATTACCTATTCCGTCTATTGTGGCCTTGGCCGGGCTCTGACACGGCTGTTGTCGACAGCGCGGCGCCTGCTTGCGTTCGACCGCCTGATCGGCTCGATTTATATCGCGGCGGGTGCGGGGCTCGCGCTCGCTGATATCAAGCCGGCTGTTTCCGCGCCGCAAGTCCCGCGTTAAAACCGCAACGTCATGAAAAAACTGTTGGGATCGTCGGTGTAGTCCGCGAACGGCGGGCATTCGATAAAGCCGTGCCGCGCATACAGGGATCGGGCTGGCTGAAATCCCGGCTGCGATCCGGTTTCCAGAAAAAGCGCCTTGTACCCTCGATCTTGCGCCGTGGTCATCACATGACGGAGCAGGGTGGCCGCAACGCCCTTGCCGCGGTGGGCCTCGGCCGTGTGCATGGACTTGATCTCTCCCGTGTCTCCATCCAGTTCCTTGAGCGCGCCGCAACCGGTCAACTCGCCATCCAGCTCGGCGCGCCAGAAGGTGATGTCGCCGCCGCGCAACCCATCCAGATCGAGCGCATGCACACTTTCCGGCGGGGACAGGGAACGCATCAATGTCAGATGCGCGCCCAGAAGAGCGATAATCTCCGCTGAGCGGACATCATCAAGGGTGATCTTTAATGCGCCCGTCATTTCGCCTGCTGCAGTCCTTCAAGTGCCATTTTGACAACGGACGTACCGCGCTCCCAGATCATGTTTTTCCAGTCGTCTGAATCACAGTAAAACGCGTCGCGGATCTGTTTCTTGATCGATTTTCCAAGTTCTGACTCAAGGTCGCCTTTCAGATACAGCCAATTATCCGCCCGAAGCGCGTTCAGCACCTCAAGCACCGGGATGGTGCCATACTCGATAGCGACACAAGTGTGGCTAGCATTCGGCGCGCTTTCGCAAATCCCGGCATCAATCGTACCCCGCACAATCGCCGAGCTTGACGTGCCGGCCTCGGGGGAGGTGACATCGTCGCCATACCAGTTGAGCGCGCGCGGTAGCCCCGCCGGGTTGCCAACATAAATCAGCTCGCCATGGCCATAGGGACCAAGGCCGGTATGGAAATCAAGCAGCGCGAGGTGCTTGGCGTTACCCGCATGTTTCTTGACGACCGCGCGGAGTGTCTTGTTCGTCCAGGAGGGCGCAAACCCGCCAAAGAAGAGGCCATCCGCATGGATATGCTGCCCACCGGTGACGGCGGCCTGATATGTGCCAAGACCTTTCTCGGCGATATAATCCTGAATGGCGGCGTCGGCGGCGGCGCGGGCCGGTCCATCCCAGTCATCGGGGACCAGATTGGCGTGAACCTCATCATATTCGCGGTTTTCCGGCAGACCGTCTTCGAATTTGAGGAAGTTGCGGTTGAGATCGATATTATCCTCATTGACGCGGCGGATATGGGAAAAGCCATAGGGATTGATGGCATGAATGAGAAGGACGGCTGTGTCTTCGGGCAATTCCTTGAACATGCCGGTCTCCAGCATGCCGATTTGCACACCGGAGCCGCAAAAC
>CALEMG010000558.1 GCA_937910835.1 uncultured Alphaproteobacteria bacterium
GATCGGCATCCGAGATATTATAGCCCGATAAGGTTTCCTGAAGCTGCTTGAGCTTGTCCGCAGACAGCGAGCCCATTAGCAGCCCATCACGAATGGATTCCAGTTTTTCCAGAAGGTCGTGCCCCTTATCCAGCGCGCCTTTGTTGCCCTTCGGCAATCTGTCGTCGACCCCCTGCAAAGCGACCAGTGCGTCGATCGAGCCGATAGGAGAAGATGAAGAGACGCCGCCGCCAGCCGCAGTTTCCACGGCGTCGCTTTCAATGGAAAATTTTTCGCCGGATTTTTGCGACGCCTTGCCGCCTTTGCTGCCGGATGCCGCAGTTGCCCGACCTGATCCGCCCACTTTCATATTAGAACCGTTACCCCGTCACATCTGAAATGGCAAATATCACCATATTCCATTCTCAAGGGACATTCTTTCCCGGTCAAGGGGAAGATATTGCCCATTTTCCCCAATTTTATGTGATCAGGATAATTTTACCCATATAAATCAATGTACTATATAGAAATAAAACTGGCACGTTTTTCGCTTCACTTATATCGAAATTAGAAAATTTTGGATATCGAAGAACGGAATTTATTGATGGCCTTGAAATTAGTCCAACAAATCACAGCGCAGTCGAAGGCGAAATCACGACATCTGATGGCAGCTTTCGTCGCCCTCAGCTGTCTATTCTGGTCGTTTGACGCGGCCAATGCCGCTTCGCGCGTTAAGGATATCGCTGAATTCGAAGGTATTCGTGACAATATTCTGGTCGGCTATGGACTTGTTGTCGGACTGAACGGGACAGGCGACTCTCTATCCAACTCTCCCTTTACCGAGCAAAGCCTGACCGCTATGCTGGAACGTCTTGGCGTGAATACCAGCGGTGAAACGCTGAAGACGAAAAACGTCGCGGCGGTGGTCGTAACGGCCACTCTGCCCCCGTTTCAGCGTCAGGGTACGAAAATCGATATTGTTGTCAGTTCCTTGGGTGACTCTACGAAACTGATGGGCGGGACACTAGTCGTAACACCCCTTATGGCGGCCGATGGTGAAGTCTATGCGTTAGCCCAAGGCACGCTGACCGTTGCAGGATTTGCCGCCGGTGGCGCGGCGGAAAGCATCACCCGCGGTGTTCCGACAACCGCCCGCGTTGTAAACGGAGCAATTGTCGAGCGCGAACTCGGGTTTGATCTCGCGTCTCTGACAAGCCTACGTATTTCCCTTCGCAATCCAGATCTGACAACTTCCCGCCGGATCGCCGGAGCGATTAATGAGTATATCGGTAAACCCGTCGCGGAGCCGACCGATCCATCGACCGTCGTCCTCAATCTTGCGGACAGCAATCGCGAGAACATGGTCGATCTGCTGGCGGATATTGAGCAATTACAGGTCAATCCCGACCAGACAGCCCGCGTCGTCATCGACGAACAATCCGGCATTATCGTAATCGGTAGTGAGGTCAAGGTGGATACGGTGGCCATCGCACAGGGCAACCTGACGGTGCGTATTACCGAAACACCGCAGGTCTCGCAACCCGCGCCCTTCTCCGAAAATGGCGAAACTGTTGTTGTCCCGCGCACCAATATCGAAGTGGATGACGACAGCGACAAGAAGCTGACCATCCTGAAAGAAGGTGTGCGCCTTCAGGATCTTGTTGATGGGCTGAACGCCCTCGGCATTGGTCCCCGGGACATGATCTCCATCCTTCAGGCAATCAAGGCCGCAGGTGCCCTGCAGGCAGATATAGAGTTAATGTAATGAACAATATTCAACCGACAAATCCTAACTTTATCGTTGATTCCGGCGCGACCAACAAAAATGGCCGCGCAGGTGAGGACGAGAGAATCAGACAAACCGCTATCGAGTTTGAGGCCTTCTTCCTCAGCCAGGTCCTGAACTCCATGTCGTCCGGCCTGGAGGTCGACAAGACCTTCGGTGGTGGCGAGTCCGAGAAGATGTTCCGCTCCATGCTCAACGACGAACATGCCAAGTCCATGAGCCGCAATAACAGCGTCGGCATTGCCGATGCGGTTTACCGCGAAATGCTGGCACTGCAGGAGGTATAACAGATGACCGTAGAAACCGAAAACAATGGCCCTGCCCTGATGGGTCCGGATGCGCTGGCCCGCTTGATCGCGCGTCTGAGCG
>CALEMG010000559.1 GCA_937910835.1 uncultured Alphaproteobacteria bacterium
CCATGCGTATCCCAATTACCTCCGGCAGTTGCTGCTGCCTTTATCTTTGTATGGCGGGGGGTATTGGAAAAAAAGGACTTTTTCAGTTTCCTCGACCGGCTTAAAGTTTATCTGGACGAGAACCGCTAGACTTCGGGCTCATTTGCAAGGCTGCGCGTTTTCTTTGCCGTTCTCAAGTTGATGATCGCAACCCCGATAAGGGTCAACATTCCCCCAAGAACAAAGCGCAGAGTAATCGGCTCGGAGAAAAGCACGACGCCAAAGGCGACGCCAAATATCGGAGCCAGCAGGCCAAAAGGCGTCAGCGCGGCAATTGGATAGCGCTGAATGAGATAATACCAGCCGCCATGTGCGATAATCGTGGTGACGATAACGACAAAGGCGAGTGCGCCCGCCGCTTCCCATCCCATGGACGCAACGGAAGCCATCTGACCGCTTTCGAGGATAAAAGAAAGCAACATCAGCGGTAGAGCGGAAATCGCGCCGATCCAAGCTTGCATCGACATTGTCCCGACATTCTGGATTTGCCGCATCAAAATCAGACCAACAGACATAAAAAGCGCAGCAATGGCGACCAGAGTAACGCCTTCAAGCTGATCGAAAATCACCGGATCAAACCCGAGGACCATGACACCGCCGAACGCCATTATGATTCCCAATATACGCCGCCAGCCAATCGTCTCCTTCAACATTATGACAGCCATGATCACCGAAAATGGCGCAATGAGCTGGCTTGTAATGGCAACTGCCGTGACGCCGCCAGCAGCAAATATCCCGAGATAAAGAAAGGTGAAGTGAAAAACGCCAACTGTTATGGCAATCCAGAATATTGCCTTCATTCGCCCCTTGATGATTCTCAAGAACGGCGACAGCAAGACCGCTACAAGCAGGAATCGCAGCGCTGTAAAGAAGAGGGGCGGAAAGTGATCAGGACGAGCCTGGGATGCTACATGCGAGAGTCGCCATATCGCACTGATAATAAGGGCCATCGCAATATGAGGAAGAGACATGGATGAGCTTTCCAGGCTGATATTTAGGCAGTTTCGGGACAGCAATGACTATGAAAGTGTGGTCGCAAGCGGATGAATAATGACCTACACATAGCGCAACATCGTATATATATGCATCATTTATCTCAGGTTAAATGCCGGAAAACAATTCGGAAGTTGAAAACGGCGGCTGACTAGATTAATAATTTGCGTTCAGATACAGGGAAAAAATGGATTCAGTCACACAATTTGTATTGGGAGCGAGTATTTCCGGCGCTTTGCTCGGACCGCGCATTGGACCAAAAGCCCTATTGATAGGCGGCATTGTCGCCACCTTGCCCGATCTCGATAGCTTTGTGCCTCTTGATGATGCCATTGATAACATGACCTATCATCGGGGCTTCAGCCATTCCGTTATTGTCCAGACGGTCCTCTCCCCGATGATC
>CALEMG010000560.1 GCA_937910835.1 uncultured Alphaproteobacteria bacterium
GGCATACGAGATCGTTTCACGTGACTGGAGTTCAGAACGTGTGCTCTTCCGATCTGCAAGGGGCCCTAAAGCCTTCGGCCCCCTCCCCCCGCCCGTCGACTGCCCCGCGCAAGCAAGGAACCTTGAAAGCCCGCCCCTCAGCTAAAAAAACACGCTAATGCGCATCGTTGGCGGCAAATTCAAAGGCAAAAAACTCGTCATACCGGAGGACACGCATGTTCGGCCAACTTCCGATCGCGCGCGGGAAGCGCTTTTCAATATACTTGGCCATGATTCCAAAATGCGTGGTGCAAATGGTCCGCTTCCCCGCGATGCCATAGTGCTGGATGCCTTTGCGGGAACCGGCGCACTCGGGCTGGAGGCGCTTTCGCGAGGGGCAGCGCATGTTACCTTTCTCGACAATCGCGCGGAAAGCTTAAAGCTTGTCGAACAGAACGTTAAGAATATGAGCGCACGCAATTGCATGGATATTCTCCGCCGCGACGCGACTAAACCGGGAAAGCCGGGAAGGCCATACGATCTTATCTTCATGGACCCACCCTACAGTGAGAACCTTGCCGCCCCCACTCTCTCGGCACTTGAGGAAAATGGCTGGCTGAAGCCCGAGGCCATCGTCGTGATCGAAGTTGCCGCGAAAGAAAATGTCGATATTCCGTCGGAATTCAGACTGCTGAAAGACCGAAAATACGGAGCCGCGCGCCTCATTTTCCTGCGCGCAAATTCGGATCAATATGTTGGTACTTCGCGAACTGATCCTGAATAAGACCGCGCCGTTTCTCAAACGGCGGAAGTCTACCCATATCGATTAGAGGTTCGGCAAGCGGCTCGAACGCCCTGTTCTGAAATTCGAGTGATAGGCTAACCCGGGGGTTTTTCGCCGCCGCAGTATATTCACCGCCCCAGTGATAAAGGTCCTGAGGCCAGCCGAGAACTGACCCAGCCGCTACCGGCAGCGCCCGGGCGTCAAGAAGGCTGGGTTTTTGAGGCGAAAGCTTTGCCTCGTGTCGTGATTGCGGCACCACATACATACAGCCATTACTTTCATCCGTATCGGTGAGCGGTAGCCAGAGAGAAAGGCTCATCAAAAAGACATCGTCCTCTTCGCCAAAAACTGTCTCGGCATCGCAATCACGATGCAGCGGCCAGCCCTGAGCATTTTCGCGATTCAGGTGCCAGGCCCAAAGATTCGGAAGAACGCCAAAGTTTTCACCGACAAAATGGCGGAGCAAAGCGCCAAGGCGATTAAATAACCACCAAGGCTGGTCATACAGATAGATATAAACTGGAGGAATGTTCCGTTCCGCCATCGCATATATCGCGTCCCGGATCGGGGGCAGCTCATCTTCACCAAACAAGGGCGAGAGGGAGAGATACCCCTCCTCCCAGAATGAGTCTGAAATCTCCGTCAGTCTGGATGTCGGGAAGGGAACTTCTTCAATGGATGCGTCAGCCCCGATACTGAGCCTCGGTGCCAACGCCAGCCAATCCTCTTTTTCCCAAGGCTTAGGCATATTGCCCCGCGACAAAGCCCGACGACCAAGCCCATTGAAAATTATACCCGCCGAGAAATCCGGTTACATCAACGGCCTCCCCTATGAAGAAAAGACCCGGCACGGATTTCGCCTCCATCGTTTTTGAGTTCAACGCTGTCGTGCTGACCCCGCCAACGGTCACTTCCGCCTTGGCATAGCCCTCCGTTCCATTTGGAAATATTTTAACCAGTTTAATTGAATTTACTATTTCAAGGATATTCTTGTCCGATAGATTGCCAAGTTCGGGAAGATCGCCAACATCCTGCAGGAGAGCCCCTATCAAACGATTTGCAAGGTACTCCTTGAATAGATTTCCTACTTTTAGTTTCGGCTGGCTCCGTCTTTTCTCTTTCAGCAAACTGCCAAGATCAAGATCGGGGAGAAAATCAATCACGATTGCCTGCCCGGTTCGCCAAAACGAGGATATCTGCAATATTGCAGGGCCACTTAAACCCTTATGGGTAAAAAGGAGGTTTTCCCGGAATTCAACCTTGCCAATACGGATGGCAACATCTGCGGAAACTCCCGTAAACCCGGTAAAGCGCTCCTTATCCGCAGGCTCAAACGTAAAGGGCACCAATCCAGGGCGCGGCGGGGCAAGCGGTAGTTTGAAGGCCTTCGCCATCCGATAAGCAAAATCATTCGCACCCAGCTTCGGGATAGAGAGGCCTCCCGTTGAGATGACTAGGCTTTCATTCGCTATAAGCTGGTCGCCCGCGGAGATCAGAAAGGAGTCTTTTTTCTGATCAACTCGCTCTGCCCCAATACCGCGCCATATCGTGACTTGGGCCGCATCGCATTCCGCTTCCAGCATTGCGACAATCTGCGTCGCGCTCTCATCACAGAATAGCTGCCCCAGCTTCTTCTCGTGATAGGCAATGCCATGCTTTTCAACAAGGGCGATAAAATCTGACTGCGTATACTGACGCAGCGCGGATTTGCAAAAATGTGGATTGTCGGAGATAAATTTTTCGGGCGCCGCAAGAAGATTGGTGAAATTACACCGCCCGCCCCCCGAGATAAGGATTTT
>CALEMG010000561.1 GCA_937910835.1 uncultured Alphaproteobacteria bacterium
AAAGGAGAACTCGATTCCGGCACCGCCGCCATGGCGAAGATGCAAGCGACGGAGGTTCTTTGGGGTGTCCTCGATGACTGCGTGCAGCTGCATGGCGGCTATGGTTATATGTGGGAATATCCGATCTGCCGCGCCTGGGCGGACAACCGCATGGCCCGCATCGCCGGCGGCACGACAGAGATCATGAAAGAAATCATCAGCCGCGACCTTCTGGCGGACTAGGACCCTCTCCATCATGACCTGCGGGGCTTTGGGCCCACCCCTTTTTCTGCATAATTCGATTGATTAAATATAACTAGTTATATACCTTGTTATGATATTAATTGAACGGGAAATGCAATGGTTGAAGATTTTGTTCGCCGGAAGGGGTATCTCACCCTCGGCACCCGCCTGAAACGCATCGGGGATCGCCTGCAGGCGGATGTGCAGCAGTTGATCGACGCCGAGGGAGGCACGGTACAGACGGGGCAATACCCCCTCCTCGCCGCGATAGATGAACTCGGGCACTTGACGATTGGCGAACTTGCCGATGCGCTTGGTGTCAGCCAGCCCGGCATTACCCGGAGTGTCGGACAGCTAGCGAAGCAAGGTATCGTGACGGTGGCGCGCGGGCAGGAGGATCAGCGCATCTAGGTTGTAACCCTCACCCGACAGGGGCAAGATATGGTTATTGAGGGCAAGCGCACCTTCTGGCCGTTGATTGAAGAAAGCCTCGCGGTTATTTGTGGAAAAGAGCGCGGCAATATTCTCGATCGACTCGATAATCTCGAAAGCGCATTGCAGGAAAAGAACCTGTTCCAGCGGGTCACACAAAACAAAAAGGCGCCGTCGAAGGACAGTCATATTCTCGACCGACCGATCTGGAATTCGCTAACCACTATCCATGCCCCCTTTGCCGTGGGACAGAACGGCGCCCGCCGCTTCAAGAAGAATGTGAGCATCTTCGCCGGTCTCGAAGATGAAAGCGAGGAGAGCCTCAGTGCCCTCGCCGGGCTGATGCCGAAGGATGGCAATCTCTTTCTTATTCAGGTGGATCCCGTCATCCTCCCCTAAGGGATTAATGCGGCCATGACCGACGAGGGCGAGCAGATGGAGCTTGAGGATCAGAAAACTTCCGAGCTGAACACCCATCGGATTGAACCACTAACCGAAGCGGATGCGGATGAAATGAACGACCTCGCCACGCTCAACAAGCCGGGACCCTAATTGAAGGATACCCGGCTTCTCGGCAGTTTCTGGGGAGTGAAGGAAGACGGCAAGCTCATTGCCATGGCGGGTGAACGCTTCAAGCATCCAGGCTATACAGAGATAAGCGGCGTCTGCACCCATCCTGATCATCTCGGGCGCGGCCTCGCCCATGAACTCTGCGTGATGGTGGCGGAACAAATTCTCGCGCGTGGCGAGACGCCCTATCTCCACGTCTTCTCAACCAATGTTCGCGCCATCAAGGTCTATGAAAATCTCGGCTTCAAGACCCGGCGGAAAGTCAATGCGTCGGTTCTCGAACGCGCGTTAATGTGCCATGACTCACGCGCCGGCGTTATGCTATTGAGGGGGCCATTCCATCCTGCCGGACTATGCCATGAGTTTTGATTATGCCCCGCCCCCGCCGCTTGAAGAGACTATTCTCTTCGAGGATGAGCATATTCTGGCGGTGAACAAGCCGAGCGGGCTTCTTTCCGTGCCGGGACGCGGGGATCATTTAAGCGACTGCGCTGAGGCCCGTGCGAAAGCGCATGACCGCAATGCGCGCACCGTCCACCGACTGGATATGGATACCTCTGGCATTCTGCTGTTCGGCAAGGGGGCGGAGGCACACCGGCGCCTGAGCCTCCTGTTTGCTGAGCGGAAAGTCGAGAAGCGCTATATCGCCTGGGTCGCCGGTTTGATGCCGGAAGATGACGGCGATATTGACTTACCCCTTGCCGTTGACTGGCCAAACCGCCCGCTGCAGAAGGTCGATATGGAAAAGGGGAAACCCTCCCTCACCTGCTGGCGGGTGCTGGAACGGCGCGAGGATGCCACCTTGCTCGCACTCACGCCGAAAACCGGGCGTACCCATCAACTCCGCCTGCATTGCGCCGCCATCGGCCATGCCATCCTTGGTGATCGGTTTTATTCTGATCCCACCGTTCGTAAGCGCGCCAGCCGGTTGCAACTCCATGCGGAAACCCTCGAATTTCACCATCCGATGACGGAGGAATGGATATCGTTACAGGCGCCAAGCAACCTTTCCGGCCCTTTGCTCGCAAAAAATCAATAAAAACATCCTTGTATTCACGGGATAAGGGCGGTCATACTGAACGTCTGTCCTGCCATGTGATAAGGAGTGACCAACATGGACACAGAAACAATCAGCAGCGCCGCCGAACCCGCCCCCGGCTTCGCCAAAAATCCCGACTACCGGATTGTGCTGGAACGACCGGAGCGGGAATTTATCGCCACGCTGCAAGGGGAGACGATTGCCCGAAGCAGTCGCGCCATTATCCTGCGCGAGGGAGATTACCCACCACTCGTTTATTTTCCGCCGGAGGATGTGCGCCTCGATCAGGCGACCATGACAGATAAGGATACCTATTGCCCCTACAAGGGCCTGGCAAGTTATTGGAGCTTCGGGACCGAGGCCAATATCGCTTGGTCCTATGAGGAACCGTTCAAGGAAATGCTCGACATCACGGGCTATGTCTCCTTTTATGTGAACCGTCTGGACGATCCGGTCATCTGACTAATAACAATAAAGAATTGAGACCTATGGGTAGCGTTCGAAATATCCTCTTCATCATGTGTGACCAGCTCCGCGCCGATTACCTCGCCTGCGCCGGGCATCCGTCCATCAAGACCCCGAATATCGATGCATTGGCGCGGCGCGGCGTGAGGTTCTCCCGCGCCTATGCCCAGGCGCCAGTCTGCGGCTCGTCCCGCATGTCCTTCTATACCGGGCGTTATGTGCAGTCCCATGGCGCAACCTACAACGGCGTGCCGCTTAAAATCGGGGAGCCGACGCTCGGCGATCATATGCGGGAGCTGGGGGTTTCGACCGGCCTCGTCGGCAAGACCCATATGGCCGCCGATCTTGCGGGGATGAAGCGCCTCGGCCTCGACAGGAGCAGCATTCAGGGTGTGCTTGCTGCCGAATGCGGGTTCGAACCGTGGGAGCGCGATGACGGTCTCCATCCCGACGATTTCACCGATCCCAATCTCGCCTATAATGTTTATTTGCGGGATCAAGGTTATGACGGAGACAATCCCTGGCATACCCATGCCAACTCCGGCGTTGATGAGAAAGGCGAGGTGGTGAGCGGCTGGTACCTCCGCAATGCGCATCTGCCCGCGCGGGTGGACAAGGCACATTCGGAAACCGCCTATATGACCAATCGCGCCATGGAAAAAATCAGGGAGTTGGCGGAGACGCCATGGTGCCTGCATTTAAGCTACATCAAGCCGCACTGGCCCTATATTGCCCCTGAGCCTTATCACAATATGTATACGGAAAAAGATGTGATGACCGCCAATCGCGGAGAGAAAGAGCGTGAAAATCCGCATCCGGTGATCGAGGCCTTTATGGCGCATGAGGAAAGCGTCAATTTCTCCGATGAGGACAAGCGCCGCCATGTGATCCCCGCCTATATGGGGCTGATCACAGAGATTGACGATAATATCGGTCGGCTGATGGAATTCCTTGAGGAACAGGGACGGCTTGACGATACGCTGATTGTCTTCACCAGCGATCATGGCGATTATCTCGGCGATCACTGGCTTGGGGAAAAGGAAATGTTTCATGAGGAAAGCGTGCGCATTCCGATGATCGTCTGCCATCCGGGCAGCGACTGCGACGGGACGCGCGGCAGCGAATTTGAGACTCTGATCGAGGCGATCGATCTGATCCCGACCTTTATCGATGCGCTCGGCGGGGAAGCAAAACCGCATCTGCTGGAGGGGAAATCCTTCCTGCCGCTTCTGGAGGGGGATAACAGTTCCGAATGGCGCGATTTCGTGATGAGCGAGGCGGATTATTCATGGCGCGGCGCCCGCCTGTCGCTTCAGCTTCCACCGGATCAGGCCCGCGCCTATATGCTCCGGACCGAGCGGTGGAAATACATCTCCTATGACAATTTCCGCCCGCAGCTTTTTGACCTGCAAAAAGACCCGGACGAGCTGATTGATCTCGGGGAAAGCGATCTGCACAAGGAAATCCGCACCGAGATGGAAGAGCGGCTTAATTACTGGCTCCGTCACCGGCGCAACCGCACGACAACCTCCCATGAGGAGATCGAGAAGCGGACGGACACGGCGCAAAAGCGCGGCATCTATTTCGGCGTCTGGTAGGGATTATAGTATATCAAACCTTAGTCACATGCCCTCCCCTCATAAACTTGCTCTAGAATGAAGTTATGAGGAGAGGAGCACGGCTATACCCAACCCACCTCAGAAATAATCTCGTAAAAATCTTCCAAAGGAAATTTCTCTCTCGCCTCACGTACAGATATATCGCTAGTGATACCTGCATCAAGCTCTAGTAGATTAGCATGCTTTTTCAACAGTGCGTTGCGTTCCTTAATCGGAATGACCTCAGGGCCGCTATAAAACTTCAGAGGGTTGCTCTCAAAAAGAGCACTATCGAACTCCAAGCCGGTCCATAGCGAAATTTCCGTAGTCGTTACCTGCATATCCTTCAGTCGAATCCTCGCACGACCCTTAGGGTCTTTGATGCTGGGCAAGTCTTGGAAAAATATGTATGCTTGAGTTCTCAGTCCTATTCCTTCATCTTCACTTTCACCCACATAAGTGACGATCTTCCAAAAAGCTGCAGGGATTCTCACAGGAAAATCCTCAAACTCTCGAGTATAATAACGATCAGCTCTCGTGAAAATCGGACCCGTCATAACGTTTAGTTTATCGGCAGAAGTAAAGCTTGAGACCAGTAGTTCAATCGCCCGCCAGTCATCTTCGTTGAAGTTTTTATGCTGCATGCAGGCATTTGTGTAGGCGCAACTGTCGTTACTTGCCCTTGTGGCGTAATCGGAGTCTTCGCCCCATGTGACGGCAGTTCGTCTTGTTAAATGTCCCCGATCCCACAGAGTGCCTACGTATGGATAGTTCGGAATTTGATTGCTCGCCCCAACCCGACCGTCAACAAACCAGTTTCGTCCCTTCTTGCTCGGGACTTTTTGCATTTTGCTCAGATCGACGTTAGCCGCTGAGTACAAGGCCTGCTTGGTGCTGCGGCTCATTAGGAGCGAGTAATTGATATAAGGAATCACAAGCTCACCTTCAGGCAGCCCAGGTGGCTGAAGAATATCTGCCTGAACCGCCAGCCCAGGCTGAGGAAGCTCAATTTTGTGGCCACTACCTAAGAAATCTACTTGATATCCGTTTCGCATAGCAACACCTCCCAAAATAATTTTCGTGAGACTTCAATACTAGTCGCAAAATATGACACAACCAAGTATAGTATCGGAATCGCTATGAGGAGATTGAGAAGCAGACGGACACAGCGCAAAAGCGCGGCATCTACTTCGGCGTCTGGTAGGCTTCCCTACTCAATATCCTCATAGGGCAGCCCGACATATTGCTCGGCAAGGATGCGGCGGCGATGTTCGGAGGCGAGGAAGAAATTCAGTTCGGAATCGCGGATCTTGTCCTCGATACTGTCGCGATAAAAATGATGCAGCATATTGGTCATCCACCAGGAAAAGCGCACCCCGTGCCACACCCGGCGAAGGGCAATCTCGCTATAGCGGGCGGTCAGGTCCGTCCGTCCCTCCTTGTAGGTTTTAAGGAGGATACGGTAGAGCGTGTTGACATCGCTCGCCGCGAGATTGAGACCCTTCGCCCCGGTCGGCGGCACAATATGGGCGGCATCGCCAAGCAGGAACATCTGGCCATACTGCATCGGCTCCACCACAAAGCTGCGAAGCGGCGCGATGCTCTTCTCAATTGAGGGACCGGTCACCAGCCGGTCTGCCGCATCCTCCGGGAGACGGCGCTTGAACTCTTCCCAGAAACGGTCATCTGACCAGTTCTCGACCTTTTCATCGAGCGGCACCTGAACATAATAACGGCTTCGCGTCTCAGAGCGTTTGCTGCAAAGCGCGAAGCCCTCATCACTTTTCACATAGATCAGCTCGAAATTGACCGGCGGCGTATCGGAAAGAAGGCCGAGCCAGCCAAAAGGGTACACACGCTCATACTCGGTCAGCACGCCTTTTGGAATGCTCTCCCGGCAGACACCGTGAAACCCGTCGCAACCGGCAATATAGTCGCAATCGATCCGGTGTGTTTCGCCATCCTTTTCGAAAGTCACATAGGGCTTGTCGCTTTTCATGTCATGGGGCATGACATTTTCCGCCTCGTAAAAGGAAAGCTGGCCGGAGGCGTTGCGCGCATCCATCAGGTCATGGGTGATTTCCGTCTGGCCATAGACCGTGACGGATTTCCCGCCCGTCAGTTCCGTGAGGTTGATGGTGTGATATTCCCCATGAACGGCAATCTCCACCTCATGATGAATTTCCCCCTCTCGCAGCATCCGTTCGGCGACACCCGCTTCCTTCATCAGCTCGACAAAGCCCTGCTCAATCACACCGGCGCGAATCCGCCCGAGAATATAGTCCGGGCTTACCCGATCGAGGATAATGTTATCGATCCCTTGTGAGTTCAGCAGCTGCCCGAGCAGAAGACCCGATGGGCCACTGCCGATAATCGCGACTTGCGTTTTCATGTTTTTTTCGGGCCCTGACCCTATTTTTAGAAATGATGGCATTACAGCTTGTTTTTTTTGCAATACTATAGCTACAGGCCGTTGATCCGAATTTCAATTTGGAACAAAGGGAATAAGAAAATTCTTTAAGCTTGGGGCGGGCAGCAGAATCTTATGACAGGATCAGAGGACACACCGGTCTATCTGGCGGCGGATTGCGGCGGCAGCAATTGCCGCGTCCGGCTGTATGATGAGGATGGCGTGATGCTGGGCAAGGGCCTCGGCGGTCCGGCCAATGCCTCCCTCGGTCTGGAAGAAGTGCTGAGCGAGATTTTTCGTGCTACCCGTGATGCTCTTTCCAAGCTAGACGGGGTGACGATCCCTCTCTCCCGGTTGCATGCGGGTTTTGCCATCGCGGGCCTGATCGAGGCTGAACGCCGAAACGAATTCCTGCGCATTTCACACCCCTTTGCTTCGATGACAGCGGAAACCGACGCCTTCGTCGCCCAGCTTGGGGCCTTTTCTGGTGGAGACGGGGGTCTCTTGATTACTGGCACCGGGTCCTGCGCCTTTGCCGTGACGGGGGAAGAAAAATTCTATATTGGCGGCTGGGGCTTTCCGGTTTCTGATCAAGGATCGGGCGCGCGGCTTGGCCATCTTGCTGTTCGCCGCGCGTTGCAGGCCTATGACGATATCCTGCCCTCCTCCCCCTTTTGCAAGAAATTGCTGGCCGAAGTGGGAAGCCATCCGGCGGAAGTCTCCGGTTGGGCGCGCACCGCCCGCCCCGCAGACTACGGGGCGCTCGCGGGCCTTGTCATCGAATATGCAGAGAAAGAGGATGAGGTTGCCAAAAACCTCGTCCGAACCGTCGCCGAGGAAGTCAACCAGCTTGTCCGCGCTCTTGTGAGAAGGGGCGTGAAGGAAATCCATCATATCGGCGGGCTGGCAGAACCGATCCATCCATGGCTCGACAAGGCGCATGGCCGCTATGCAGCGCAGCCCCGGGGCGATGTGTTTGACGGCGCACTTCGCCTCATCAACAACCGGACGGGGCTGATTAACAAGACCGGGACCGTGCGCCCATGAAAAAAGCGATCATAAATGCTCATATTCTGACCGGACACAGTTGGCAGAACGAATTGACCCTACTGATCGATGGTGAGCGGATTGTTGGCCTCTGCCGGGAAGCCAATTGTCCTGATGGATATGAGTTTGAGGACATGGAAGGGTATTGTCTACTCCCCGGTTTTATCGATACGCAGGTCAATGGCGGCGGCGGGGTGATGCTGAACGACGCGAAGAGCGTTGATGATATCGCGGCAATCGCCGCGGCCCATCGGAAATTTGGTACCACGGCGATGCTGCCGACCCTTATCACCGATAACTGGGAGAAGATGGAGCACACCGCCGCCCTGATCCGGGAGGCCATCTCGCAAGACATTCCGGGTATTCTGGGGGTTCATTTCGAGGGGCCCTATCTCAATTCGGCGCGTAAAGGCGTGCATGATGAGACGCATATACGCGGCATCGACGATCGCTTTGTCGATCTCGTGACCGCGGGTGATCTGGGCGAGGTATTGGTGACGCTCGCACCGGAGAAAGTTCCGCTGGACGTTATTCGGGAACTGACGGCGAAAGGCGTGCATGTCTCGGCTGGGCATAGCACCGCGAGCTTTGAGGAAATGCAGGCGGCCATGGAAGCCGGGCTTAGCGGCGTTACCCATCTTTATAACGCCATGCCTCCGATGGAGAGCCGCGCCCCTGGCCTGATCGGTGCGGCGCTCTCCAACTCCGATTGCTATTGCGGCTTTATCAATGACGGTCATCATGTGCATCCGGCGACGCTGAAAGCGGCCATCGCAGCGAAGGGCCTCGATCATATGATGCTGGTCACCGACGCCATGTCCACCATCGGAACTGATACAACCCGCCTCACCCTTGGCGAGATGGAAATAACCCTCAAGGACGGTCGTTTGACTACTGCAAATGGTACGCTTGCCGGTTCCGCTCTCGATATGGCAGCGGCAGTGCGAAATGCCGTGTCATTGCTGGACCTCCCGCTTGAAGAGGCGGTTCAGATGGCAACGGCCTCCCCGGCGGCATTCCTCGGTCTTGAAAAATCACATGGCCTGATTGCGGCCGGAATGCGCGCCGATATCGTGGCGGTTAATGACGATATGGCGGTCGTGAAAAGCTGGATTTCGGGCCAATAGAACTGCCGTTTCCAATTGACTCCCGGCGGTTTAAACACGTAGATAGATGCCAAAATTACGTGACCTATAAAACAGTCCTTTCGGGAGGAATAATTCCATGATTTCTATATCACGACGGTCGTTTAAAAAATCGGTTCTCGGCAGCTTCATCGCTCTTGCTGCCTTCGGGGGAACGGCTCTCACCGCTACCGCAGCCGACAAGATTACGGTTGGCGCGCTCCGCTTCACGTCCCACGCGCCGAGCTTTGTCGCTTTCGAGAAAGGCTACTTCACCGACGAAGGGCTGGAAGTCGAGTTCAAATTCTTCCAGGCCGCGCAGCCGATGGCGGTCGCCATTGCCTCAGGCGATGTGGATTTCGGCATTACGGCGATTTCAGGCGGGCTAATTAACTTGGCCGATTAAGGCGCGATCAAGGTGATCGGCGGTGCGCTTCAGGAAGAGCCCGGCATCGACGGCCAGATCATTCTCGTCTCCAAGGCCGCCTATGACGAAGGTGTCACCAGCCCGGCGAAATTGAAGGGTCGCAGCTTCGGCATTACGCAGGCTGGCTCCTCCTTTCACTACATGGCGTCGAAAATTGCCGCGAAGGAAGGCTTTTCCACATCCGACATGAAGTTGGTCTCCTTGCAAAAAGTCGGCGCGATCATCGGCGCACTCAAATCGGGTCAGATCGATAGCTGGTCCATCGTGCCGCATATTGCAAAGGCTCTCGCCAAGGGCCCGGCCGTTGTCCAGATTGGCATGGTTGCCGATTATATTCCTGATTATCAGGTAACGACGGTCTTTACCTCGACCGAGAATGCGGAACCCAAGCCCGATCTCGTGAAGCGCTTCCTTGCCGCCTTTTCCAAGGGGGCAGATGATTTCTATGCCGCGCTTGGCGACTATACCGTAGGTGAAGCAGGTGCCACCGCCATGGTGGAGCGGATCC
>CALEMG010000562.1 GCA_937910835.1 uncultured Alphaproteobacteria bacterium
ATCGAGGCTCTGATTTCGGAAGATCAGGCGGCACTTCTCGCCGAGATCGAGGGCGGCGATTAACCGGATGACAGCTTCTCTTCGATCGGCGGTGCTGGAAGCCGGTGAAATTTTGAGGCTAGCTGATGTAAGCGATGCGAAACGGGACGCCGCATTGCTTCTTGCGACAGTGCTTGGTGAGGAGGTGACTTACCTTTACCGGGAACCGGATCGAATTCTAACAGATGAAGAACGCAAGAGATTCAAGGGGCTTGTTGTGCGCCGAGCGGCGCGGGAACCTCTCTCACATTTGACGGGGCATCGGGAGTTCTGGAGCCTTGATTTTCTGGTAAGCGAAGATGTTCTGGACCCGAGGCCCGATAGTGAAACCCTCATTGAGGCCGTGCTTTCTTCGCGAAAACGGGGATTCAATCCGCAGCGTGTGCTGGATCTTGGTACGGGCAGCGGATGTCTGCTGCTGACGATTTTGAGCGAAATACCATCTGCGACGGGTGTAGGAATAGATTTTAGCGCTGCCGCCCTCGATGTCGCCCGTAAAAATATGCGTCGGTTGGGCATGGAAGCCCGTACCGAATTCCATCGCGGCAATTGGGATCTCGATCTTGGGGAAAAATTCGATCTTGTGATCAGCAACCCCCCTTACATCTCGACTGGAGACATAGAGGAACTTCAGCCGGAAGTACGGGATTTCGAGCCGCATCTTGCACTGGATGGAGGGACAGACGGACTCGATTGTTACCGCGCCATTCTTTCCAATATCCGGAATATTTTGCGCCCTGGGGGTCAGTTGGTGTTTGAAGTCGGTATGGATCAGGCGCAGGAAGTTGGGCAAATCATGGAAAATGTCGGGTTTTCATCGCCGGAATTTCATAAGGACATAGCGGCTATTGAGCGATGCGTATCGGCATTTCTTCGTGATTAGTGTGCTTTTTTTGAAAAAAGGTTGGATTATTGCGTAAACAGATTGTAGGCTTTCAGCAGATCATATGTGAAAAACGAGACCTGATCTTAAGGTCCATGGTCGCTATTTAATTCAAATTCAGGCCTGAGCTTCCAGATTAAGGACATCTAGGTAGCGCGCGAATGGGTTTTTGCAGGTGCCTGAATTGAAAGAATTTTACACTAAGTGAAATTTTGAACTCTAGATTGGCGGAATCATTGCAGTTATGAGAGTAAGTAGTAATAGACGTCCCCGTGGTGGACGAACGAATTCTGGCGGAAATCGGCCCGGGTCAGGAAACAATCGTCGGCAGAATGGCGGTAACCGTAACTATGATAGCAATGGTCCCGATGGAAAGATCCGAGGGACGGCAAATCAGGTTTACGATAAATACACGGCCCTCGGAACCGATGCCCAGACATCGGGTGACCGTGTTGCCGCTGAAAATTATTTCCAGCATGCTGAACATTATTTCCGGATAATTGCCGCGAATACGGTTCCGCTCAAGGAAAAGCAATCCTCTGAAAGTTCTGACAATGCGCCGGTAACGTCAGAGGGTGAAAACGCAGCCTCAGCGCCGCGTAAGTCAAGAAACCGCAATAATGAAGAACAGGCGTCCGGAAGTGATGGGCGGGATGGTGTGAAATGCAATCCTGCTGTTGTTGATCCAGGCACGGCGGAACAGCCCGTCATTGAACTCGCGAGCGAGAATGGCGCGCCCAAATCCACCGATATTTCGGATGATGAAGATGATGACACGGCAAAACCGAAACGCAAGGTGAGCCGGACGCGAACCCTTCGGCGCCGGACATCGAGCCGGAATGTCATTGAAGAAGACCCGGAAGAAGTCAACACGACTGACTGAGGCGCGTTCCGTTTCCGGAAATAATAACCCGCGGATCAAAGATAAGGGGAGGTCTGGATTTGGCCTCCCCTTTGCATTTTCGATGTATATCCCGGAGTGAATGGCCTCGAATATCTGCTTGAAATTACCCTCATTCCGCCCACATATAAGCCAGTAATGAAGCCGTTGGCGGGTTCGTAATATGATTGCCTCCGAGGGATCAAAAAGAGCTGCGCAAAGAAGCAACGGTCTATGTGTCGAGGACGAGCATGGATATCGAAAAATACACAGATCGGTCGAAGGGATTTATTCAATCGGCCCAATCATTGGCGTTACGTGAAAATCACCAAAGACTGACGCCGGAGCATCTATTAAAAGTACTTCTGGATGATAAGGAGGGACTGGCGAGCGGGCTTATCGCGAAAGCTGGTGGCGACGCAAGCGTTGCGCGTCAGGGAATTGAGGCTGTAATGGCCAAACTTCCGCAAGTGACGGGCAGCGGGGCAGGCCAGATAAGCTTGACACCAGAGCTCGCGCGCGTTTTTGCGTCTGCTGAGAAGCTTGCGGATAAGGCCGGTGACAGCTTTGTAACGGCGGAGCGCCTTCTTCTTGCGCTTGCGTTGGAAAAGGGAACGGAATCCGCAAAAATCCTGAGCAATGCGAAGGTTACCCCCAATAGTCTGAACGAGGCGATTAATGACCTACGTAAAGGTCGCACGGCTGATAGCAGTGGGGCAGAAGCAAGCTATGATGCGCTGAATAAATATGCAAGGGATCTGACCGAGGCGGCCAAAAAGGGCAAGCTTGACCCGGTTATCGGCCGCGATGAAGAAATCCGCCGGACGATCCAGGTGCTGTCTCGCCGGACAAAGAACAACCCGGTCCTGATCGGGGAGCCCGGCGTTGGTAAAACGGCCATCATCGAGGGCCTGGCCCTTCGGATTGTTAATGGCGATGTGCCAGAGAGCCTCAAAGACAAGAAGCTGATGAGTCTCGATCTGGGACAGCTGATTGCCGGTGCCAAATATCGTGGAGAGTTTGAGGAACGGCTGAAAGCGGTATTATCCGAGATTTCCGCGACAGATGGCGAAATCATTCTCTTTATCGATGAGTTGCACACACTTGTTGGGGCAGGAGCAGCGGAAGGTTCCATGGATGCGTCCAACCTGTTGAAGCCTGCATTGGCGCGTGGTGAGCTTCACTGCGTTGGCGCAACGACGCTTGATGAATATCGCAAGTATATCGAAAAAGACGCAGCTTTAGCCCGCCGGTTCCAGTCGGTCTTCGTCTCCGAACCCTCCGTGGAGGATACGATTTCCATCCTACGTGGCCTCAAGGAGAAATACGAGGTTCATCACGGGGTGCAGATTTCTGATAGCGCTCTTGTCGCTGCAGCAACATTATCCAATCGGTATATCACGGACCGTTTCCTTCCCGATAAGGCCATTGACCTTATGGACGAAGCGGCCAGCCGTCGGCGCATGGAAGTAGATAGCAAGCCCGAGGAAGTTGATGAGCTGGATCGTAAGATCCTGCAAATGAAGATCGAGGCTTCTGCGCTTGAGAAAGAAACGGACAAGGCCTCGAAAGAACGCCTTGAAAAGTTGAAAACGGAGTTGGTCGAGCTTGAGAAGCAATCTGCTGACCTCACGGAAAGCTGGCAGATGGAGAAGGAAAAGCTCAACCGTGCCCAGAGTGTTAAAGAGCAGCTCGATGCGGCGCGCAATGAACTTGCAAATGTACAGCGGCTGGGGAACCTGCAACGCGCGGGTGAGCTCGCCTATGGCGCTATTCCGGAACTTGAAAAGCAGCTTGAAGAAGCCGAAGAAGCGGAAGGTTCTTCCATTGTGCGCGACAGCGTCAAGGAAGAGGATATTGCGGGTGTCGTTTCGCGCTGGACCGGTATTCCGATCGATAAGATGCTTTCTGGTGAGCGCGAAAAGCTGCTGAACATGGAAGCAGAGCTTCGCAAACGTGTTATCGGTCAGGAAGAAGCACTTGTGGCCGTTTCCAATGCGGTTCGTCGCTCTCGTGCGGGTCTTCAGGACCCGAACCAACCGATTGGTTCATTTCTGTTCCTCGGGCCGACCGGTGTGGGTAAGACGGAACTCACCAAGGCTTTAGCGGGCTTCCTGTTCGATGACGAACATGCCTTGCTTCGTGTCGATATGTCAGAGTTTATGGAGAAGCACAGTGTTGCTCGTCTCATTGGTGCGCCTCCAGGATATGTCGGTTATGATCAGGGTGGTGTGATCACGGAGGCCGTGCGTCGGCGCCCGTATCAGGTCATTCTGTTTGACGAGATCGAGAAAGCGCACCCGGACGTCTTCAACGTCTTGCTCCAGGTTCTGGATGACGGCCGCCTGACCGATGGACAGGGCCGGACGGTGGATTTCAAGAATACTCTCATTATTCTGACGTCCAACCTTGGCAGCGAGCATATGGCTAGTGGTGACGATGTGGATGACGAACTGGTTCGTCACAAGGTAATGGAAACAGTCCGTGCCTCCTTCCGGCCGGAGTTCCTGAACCGGCTAGATGAGCAGATCATCTTCCATCGCCTGACCCGCGAGAATATGAGCGACATCGTCGATATTCAACTTGAGCATCTGCAGTCATTACTGGCAGATCGGCGAATTGAGCTTGAACTTGATCCGACGGCCTATGAGTGGGTAGCCAATCGCGGATATGATCCGATTTATGGCGCTCGGCCTTTAAAAAGGGTGATCCAGCGATACCTGCAAAACCCGCTGGCATCGTTGATACTCGAAGGTAATATCGAGGACGGTGCAAAAGTGAAAGTTAGTGCCGGCGAGGATGGGCTTTTGATCAACGATGTTCTGGCTGACGCAGCTTAGGTTCGATTTGCGTAAAGATTAAAAAGGCGGTTGCCATGCTGTGGTAGCCGCCTTTTTTACGAAGGTATCGTATCTCTATGCTGGTGTTTTATAGGGTTGAAGTATCTTCAGGCTAACCGCAAGAGCGCTCGCGAGAAGCATTCCGATAATGGAAAGAAGGAATGGTAGCTCCAGAAAAATATTCATCAACTCTTCGCCTATGAGGGAAACAACCCCACCCCCGAAGGTGAATAGAGAAATTGATATGCCCATTACCCACCCTTGTTTGTCTTCGGACACGGCATCGGAGAAGATCGACAAGCAGTTTGTATAGGCGACTCCATAGGCCATCAACAACGGTAACATGCTTGCTACGGCGACATATTCATTGCCACTGAGCAGGAAAATTCCCTGAAAAAGAGCCATGGTGAGCAGGGAGCCGCTGACAATCTTTTCCTGCGTAAATCGGTCTGCCAGAGGTTTGATCAGATATCGGCTACCAACGGCGAGGCCGATCCCAATTACGAGCATTGCCGCACTGTTTTCAATGGTCGTAAATGCAAATTTTCGAAAGAGGTAAACGATGGAATAGATGTAAAAAAGCGTGAGCGAGAAAACGCAGATAAAGAAGACAATGGAAATATTCTGAATGGCCTTTGTTTTTGCGGCGGCGGCAAGCTCGGTAAAAGCCGAGAAAATGTTAAAGGTGAAATTTCCATCGGTCTCCCGCACATCCTTAAAATACTTCAAAACAAGGATTAGATTTATGAGCAAGCATGCCGTGATAATATAGACGGGAACGGTGACATTTAACTCAGGCCACAAAGTCTTGTCGGAGAATACGCCCCCGACAATGGGGCCGAAGGCAAGCCCCGCCGCTAAGGCCGCAACAAGGCGCCCAAGATTCTCGGTGCGATTTTCATCGGTGCTAATATCAATGATGGCTGCCTGCGAAACAGACTGGCTGCCAGCGGTAAATCCGGCGACGATCCGCCCGAGTACAAGCAGGCTAATACTCTGCAAATATATCCCAATAATTGTCAGGACATAGCCGAGTGCTGATCCAATCAGGCAGATCACCAGAGCTTTCTTGCGTCCAACATCATCGGAGTAACTTGCAATCATTGTGGCTCCGAGAAACCAGCAAAAGAAGAAACTGCCTGTGATCAAGCCATAATAGAAGTTCCGGGTTGAGGCCGTTGTTCCTTCCGGCAAAAAATGACTTGCCGGATTAATGATCAATGTTGTTAAGGCCGGAAATAAAATTCCCTGCCCGGCGACGTCGAGCATCACAACAAAGTACAATGTGAAAAGAGCTTTATTATTCAAACCAACACCGTTCTGTTATCCGCCGTCAATGGCTAAGATAATGGTTTAATTTGGCAGCTACTTTGTTACTTACGAACGATATTACTACTTAATACTTGCCAGTTGCGTTTCCAACTCTACGCTGGCAATCTCTTGGCGGATCTGCTCCGAATAGCTCCTGAAGGCGGAGAGCATTTTTCCACCAAGCTTTCGGCCCGCGGGTAGCTTGACCGAGAGCGGGTTAATTTGCTTGTTGTTTCTATGGACTTCATAATGCAAATGTGGGCCTGTTGAACGACCGGTTGTTCCCACATAGCCAATAATCTGGCCTTGCTTCACGCGCGCGCCTTTGCGGATACCCTTGGCGAATTTCCGCATATGAGCATAGGCGGTTTTAAATTCACTATTGTGGCGAATGCGGACATAATTACCAAATGTGCCATTGCGTGCTGCGAATTCAACAGTCCCGTTACCTGCTGCCATGATCGGCGTACCGCTACGGGCGCCAAAGTCGACTCCGCGGTGCATTTTCGTATAGCCAAGCGTAGGATGTTTGCGCTTTCCAAAGCCGGAAGTGAGGCGGGCACCGTCAATGGGGGTGCGCATCAGGGTTTTTTTAACGCTCCGGCCTTTTTCGTCATAGTAATCCGTGAAGCCATCATCTGTGGTTTTGAACCGATAGACAGATATTTTTTTGCCACTAAGTGTCATAGAGGCCCAATGGATAGCGCCATCTTTCAGGACTCGGCCATTTTCATCGGCGAAGCGTTCAAAATAAACCTCAAAGCTGTCGCCCGGCTGAATTTCACGTTGGAAATCGACGTCATAGCTGAAGATCCGGATCAGGTCGACGATGGTCTTGGTTGGGATGCCGGCCTGCGCCGCAGACAGGAACAAGGAGCTATGAATAACACCACCCGCCCTGACCATTTTCCGATCAAGCTCCAGAAGGGTTTCCTGGGCTGTGAAGCCTTCACCCGGAGTGCGTACGGCGGCCAACTGCCGATCGACATCTTCGTTCAGGGAGACACGAATGAGGCTCGGAGCGGTGGCATTGCTCTCCCTCGCTTCGTCCACGCCGAAATAGAGCGTGACGTCCTGCCCGATTTTCAGGCTGCGCGGATCGAATATCTCATTAAGGGCAGTGATGGCTTCATAGCTTTCCGTCCGGTCGGCACCGGCGCGGGTCAGAACCTTCATCAAGGTATCACCCTTGCTGACGGAAACAGTTTTCGTTAACTCATTCAGGTTTTGCGCGGCAGGGGAGACATAGGCGGCAACGGCTACTTCGGCCTCTTTTTCGGAAACTTCTGCTGATGCCTCTTCAGCCTCAGTCGCGGCTGCAGCTGTAATCTCGGCATTTTCTGCCGTCTGAGTTTCGGGTGTTTCCTGCGGCTGCGTTATGCTCACTTTGGTAACGACCGGAGCATCATCAGATCCCGTCAAAAAGGTGGTTACCAGCAGTGCGCCGACGGCTCCGCCAGCAACTGTTGTCAAAACAGGCATCAGCAAGGACTTGCCAATCGCACCTGTCAGGGCGCTTGATTTTATTTTCTTCAGCACTCGTTGAACCACCCGCTGTAATATGTTGATTTAGAAGCTGTTAACCATAAAGACGTGACAAAAGATGCTGTCAGGGAGCAATTTTGTCAAGTATTCCTCAATTTTTCCTTAAGTTCTTCGAACTCTGGCCTCCAATATGGTTAGAAGCTGATTCAATATTTCTGGACCTTTTGCTTTTTCGTATCTGTCTCAATTAACGTCAGCAGACGCTTGAAACCTGACTTCGCATATCAGGAATTGCGGTTTGTAGGGGAAGTTTGCGGCATAAACATGTCCTGCCGAAAAAACTTCAAAATAGTCATTGACGTAGTTTTGTTGAGGTCCTATAACCCGCGTCACGCCGACGGGGCGGGTCT
>CALEMG010000563.1 GCA_937910835.1 uncultured Alphaproteobacteria bacterium
CGCCAACTGGCAGGCGATCGAGGCGGAATAACCTGCCCTCTTTCGTGTGATGTACCTGTTCTGGTGCCGGGTGAAGATATAGCGACCCGAGCAGGCGGATCAGTTGAGGTTCCTGCCTTTTTTGCTGCACCGCAATATAAATCTTTTAAAAGTTGCCCGATTGCCCTATGTTCGGCACCAAATTAACATCTCCCTGAACTGGAAGTTTATCACGTGATCAAGCCAACGCTTGCCGCCGTTACCGGCCTGTTTTCTGCCGGACGCAATAATGCTGACCCCATTCGTTTCACCCCGGGCCGGATCAAGACGGAACTGCTCTCCGGTCTGACGGTTGCTCTTGCGCTGGTGCCGGAGGCTGTGGCCTTCGCCTTTGTTGCGGGCGTGCATCCGCTGGTCGGGCTTTATGCGGCCTTTATCGTCGGGCTGGTGACCGCGCTGATCGGTGGCCGGCCGGGGATGATCTCCGGCGCGACCGGCGCGCTTGCCGTGGTGATGGTCTCGCTCGTCGCGATGCATGGGGTGGAGTATCTCTTCGCCACTGTCGTGCTGATGGGCATCCTGCAGATTCTCGCAGGCATCTTCCGCCTCGGAAAATTTATCCGCCTTGTGCCGCATCCGGTCATGCTCGGCTTTGTGAACGGTCTCGCCATTGTCATCTTTATGGCGCAGCTCACCCAGTTCCAGACAACGGATACCTACGGCGCGCTCGTCTGGATGACCGGCTGGCCGCTGATCAATATGCTGGGTCTGGTCGCGGCGACCATGGCGATCATCTGGCTGATGCCGAAAATGACCAAGGCCATTCCCGCGCCGCTTGCCGGCATTGCCATTGTCGCCGGGATCGTGATTTTCTTTGGCATTGATGTGCCGCGTGTTGGCGATCTTGCCTCGATCAAGGGCGGCCTGCCGGATTTTCATATCCCCATGGTGCCGATCAATCTTGAAACATTGAAGATTATCTTCCCCTTCGCCCTGATCCTCGCCGCCATTGGCCTGATCGAGAGCCTTCTCACGCTCAACCTTGTGGGCGAGATCACTGAGCAGAGCGGTGGCGCGTCGCAGGAATGTGTGGCGCAGGGCCTCTCCAATACGATTACCGGATTTTTCGGCGGCATGGGCGGCTGCGCCATGATCGGTCAGTCGATGATCAATATGAAGTCGGGTGGACGGACGCGGCTCTCAGGGATTTCCGCCGCGCTCTTCCTGCTCGCCTTTATCCTCTTTGCCTCCCCGCTGATCGAGCAGATCCCGCTTGCTGCGCTGGTGGGCGTGATGTTCATGGTGGTGATCGGCACCTTTGCGTGGCAAAGCCTGCGCATCATGCGGATCATCCCGCTCTCCGATACGCTGGTGATCATCCTGGTGACGGCGGTAACGGTACTGAGCGATCTGGCCGCCGCGGTTGTCGTCGGTGTTATCGTCTCCGCGCTCGTCTACGCGTGGAACAATGCGCGGCGCATTCACGCAATCACGGAAATCGCCGAGAATGGCGCGAAGATATACAAGATCGAGGGGCCGCTCTTTTTCGGCTCCACCGACGGCTTTGCGGAGGTTTTCGATATCAAGAATGATCCCGATCTGGTCATCGTTGATTTCATGAACAGCCGCGTCGTTGACCAGTCGGCCTTGCAGGCGGTCGAGGTATTGGCGTCGAAATATGAGGCGTTGGGGAAAGAAATACAGCTACGCCATCTCTCGCGCGATTGCCACCGTTTGCTGAACCGCGCCGGGCAGCTGATGGTCGATTCCGATGACGACCCCAACTATGGTGTCGCCGTCAACTATTCGGTCAAGACCGGAATATTGGGCGGCAATCACTAGGGCCAGATCGATCTTGCCTTTGCCGGGTTAGGTTCTATTGTTGGCGTATCTTACATCTTGCTAACAATCGGGACATAACAATGCTGAACAATAAAATCATCCTGATCACCGACGCCCTGCATTTTTTAGGGAAGACCGGCAGCCGCGTCATGACGGCGGAAGGCGCCACTGTCTATGCACAGGACGAGGCCTTCACCGATGCTGCCGCGCGCGCAGAATTCGAGGCGGAAATTCCGGGCACCATCGCCCTTGCCGAGCAGGACCCCACAGAAATTGTGAACAAAGTTATCGCGGCGGAGGGGCGCATCGATGTGATGATCAATAACGACGCCTTCCCGGCGCTGAAGGCTGCGATTGACGAGGCGGATATCGAAGATTTCCGGCGGACTGTTGAAAACCTGATGGTGCGCGGCTTTCACTTCGCGAAGGAAGTTGCCAAGCACATGAAGAAAGCGGGGCGGGCCAAGATCCTCTTTATTTCCTCCGCCGCACCGAAAAACGGCATTCCCAACTATTCCATGTATGTGGCGGCGCGGGGCGGGACCAATGCCCTTGCGCAGACCCTCGCCAAAGAGCTCGGGCGCTATAATATCCAGGTGAACGCGCTGGCACCGAATTTCGTTGAAAGCCCGGACTATTTTCCAAAAGAACTGCTGGAGAACGAGGCCGCGTTCAAGAAGATCACCTCGCAAATTCCGCTTGGCCGCCTTGGCAAACAGGA
>CALEMG010000564.1 GCA_937910835.1 uncultured Alphaproteobacteria bacterium
CCGGCTGATCCGGATTTTTGGCGGGATCATCCTGCTCGGCTTTCTTGTTTCGGCCTACGCCTATGTCGCGACCTTCATCTCGGTCTGGTGCTTCTTCGCGGCGGCGGCAAGCGTTACGCTGTATTTCTATTTCAGGGTTGCCGCCGACGCCCCCTCAGAATTTTATAGCCGGTCCATGGGGCGCGGAGGCGAGCTTTAGGAAAGTCCGGTCCTCGCGGAGGATAAATTTTTCCTTTTGCGCAAAGTCATAATTCTCCCGGCCTAGCGGATCGGCGGCAAGGCGCGCGCGATAGGCTTCATAGGCCGCTAGGCTCTCGATATTATAAAGCCCGTAGGCAAGCGTCGAGGAGCCTTCATGCGGCGCGTAATAGCCGATCAGGTCGGCGCCGCAGCGCGGGATCGCCTCCCCCCAGTTCCGGGCATATTGCACAAACTGGTCTTTCTTCGTCGGGTCGATATGATAACGGATGACGCAGGTAATCATTTTTCTCTCCTTTAATAAGTTCCGCGATCATACCGCTTGCATGTCAGGTAAGCTTCGGTTAGCATCGAACTATGAAAGAAGGACCGGATATCGCTTTTTTAGGCTCTCTCATCGGAGAGCCGGCGCGCGCGAACATGTTGACCGCGCTGCTCTCGGGCAAGGCGCTGACGGCGAGCGAGCTCGCGGCCGAGGCCGGCGTTACCGTGCAGACGGCCAGCTCTCATCTCTCAAAAATGGAAACGGGCGGCCTGCTCCGACAGCGCAAGCAGGGTCGGCATCGCTATTTCGCCCTCGCCGATGATGACGTCGGTAGCGTGCTGGAAGCGATGATGGGCCTCGCCGCGAAGAAAGGCCATCTTCGTACCCGGACGGGGCCGAAGGATCCGGCGCTCCGATACGCGCGGGTCTGCTATAATCATCTCGCGGGTGATCTCGGGGTCCGGATGATGGACAGTCTGCTCGCGCGCGATTTCCTCATGCCGGAGAATGAAGGACTGGGCCTCACTGATGACGGCCGCGCTTATTTCGAGGGATTTTCGATTGATTTTGAGCCGCTTGAGAAGCTCCGGCGGCCCTTGTGTAAATCCTGCCTCGACTGGAGCAACCGGCGGAGCCACCTTGCCGGTTCCCTCGGTACCGCACTCCTCACCCGTTTCTACGATCTTAACTGGGCGAAGCGCGTTGAAAACTCCCGTATTGTCGCGTTCAGCACGCGCGGCGAGAAAGCCTTCCTCGAAACCTTTCCGATATAACCTTTTCATTTGTACGGTCGCTTCGGGCGAAGCTTTATCTCAGGCCCGCCACCTCACCTGCCCTGCACCGGCGGCGCGAAGAAACGCTTTGTCAGCAACAAGCCGAGTATGGATCCGCAAATCGCCAGGGCTGAATCCTTCTGCGCGTCGAACAGGTCGCCCTGCGTCCCAAGATAGGCAATCGCCGCCTCGGGGCTAACGATGATGGCAACGATCCATTCGATGATTTCATAGCCGCCGCTCAACATGGCGATGGTGGTGAAAGCGGTGAAGGCGCTCAACCCACGTCCGGCGCCTGAATAGCGGTGCAAAAACTCGCGGACGGGATAGACGATAAGAAGGCCAAAGCAGAAATGAATGACGCGATCATAGTGGTTCCGTGCAAGGGAAAAATAGTCCTGTAACCAGAAACCCATCGGCATTTTGGCATAAGTGTAATGAGATCCCACGAGATGGAGCAGCATGAAAACTGTGATCAGGATATAGGACATATCCGACAGCGGCCAGCGGCGATGGAAATAGGCAAGCAGGCCGACGGTCAGGAATACAAGGAGGTTTTCGAGAAACCAGTCCAAACGGTTCTCAGGCCCGATCGCCGCGATCAGCCAGCCAACGGCAAGCAGAACCGCAAGACCCTGTAACAGCCTGTTGCGCCGGAACGGTATGGTCACGGGATCTGATGCAGTGGTCAGCATTGAAAAACTATATCCGGTAAAGTGCGGCGCATCGAGCCCTTTCAAGTCTTGCTTAAAACGATACCGACGGCAACCAGTATTCCCGCGCCGAGGGCGAGGACACTGTATTTCTGCGGATCTTTTTCGGCTGATGGCAAGAGATGGCTGGCCCCGACATAGACAAGCGCCCCCGCTGACAAGGAAAGCAGGGTTCCAAGGAAGGCGGCATCGATCCGGCTGATAAAGGGATAGGAGACGCGCATCCCGAGTGGTGTCGTCACTGCTGCCGCGAAAAAAGCCGCCAACAACGCCGCCCGGTCGGAAAGACCACCCCGCACCAGCAGGAGGTAGGTGATAATTCCTTCCGGAAATTCATGTAGCACCATGCCGATGGCCGTTAGTACGCCGGTCAGGGTGCTGACCGTAAAGGTGATGGAGTAAATCGCGCCATCGAGGAAAGAATGAAGCCCGATCCCCAGCATCGGAACCAGGCCGATAGCATAATCCGCGGTCGTCGGCTTGTCGCAGACGAAGGCGGTGATAAAGCGGTTGAAGAGATACATGAACAGATAGCCGATGAGCAGGAAGGCCGGCGCCTCCGGGCTCATCTCGAACGCCTTGGGGATGATATGCAGGAAGGAGACGGAAACCAGCACGCCCGCGGCAAAACAGACGAAATAGGTCATGTTCCGCCGCCCCCATGCTTCGAAGCGGTGGATCACATATAGACCCGCTGTCGTCACCACAGCCGCAAGAAAGCTTGCCAAGAAGGCGATCCAGAAATCTGTGTCCACATCCCCTCCTCCCGCCATGGACTGGCGGCACGGGACCATTTGATACGCCCTAAAAAAATAATAACTCTAATGTGCAAATCCATTGACTTCAATCAACAACAGCCACCAGAATATCGGCTATCTATTTACCATCATCCAAAGGAGGAGGACATTATGTCGCCCGATCAGACGAATTCTTCGGTTCGTGAAGCCGTCGCCGTTTTCGATAATGTTGAATCTCTTCAAGGAGCGATAGATGAGCTGGAAAGCTCTGGCTTTGATCGCGCCGACCTAAGCCTGCTTGCCGGGGAGCCTGCCGTCGAGGAGAAGCTCGGCCATGCCTATACCAGAGTTGAGGAACTTGAAGAGGACCCGAAGGTTCCCACCGTCGCCTATGTCGCGAAAGAGTCCATCGGAGGCGCCGAAGGCGCGTTAATCGGGACCCCTATGTATATCGCGGCGGCCACCACGGCTGGTATTATGGCGGTTGCCGGAGGTCCGATTGCCCTGACAATTGCTGCTGTTGCAGCGGCGGGCGCGGCCGGCGGCATGATCGGCACGATCCTGGCCACGTTTCTCGACAGACATCACGCAGAATATTTGCAGGAACAGCTTGATCACGGTGGCCTGCTTCTTTGGGTGCGCGCCCGGGACGAGGCCCACGGACAAGAGGCCCTTACCATCCTCAAGAAACATTCCGCCCATGACGTTCATCTGCATGGAGCAACCGCATAACCGCCGCTTTCGCGGCCGAACAGGAGAAAGACCATGAGCCTTAGAATTGGCGATACAGCCCCTAATTTTAACGTCGATACCACCAACGGCCCGATCGATTTTCATCAGTGGATTGGCGATAGCTGGTGCTTCTTCTTCAGCCATCCCGCCGACTATACGCCCGTCTGCACGACGGAGATGGGCCGCACCGCGCAGCTCGCCGATGAATTCGCGAAACGCAACGTAAAGCCGCTTGGTCTATCCACCGACACGGTGGAGGAACACAAAAACTGGATCCTTGATGTCAATGACACCCAGAACACCACCCTCACCTTCCCGATTGTCGCTGACCCGGATCTGAAGGTCGCGAAACTCTTTGAGATGATCCACCCGTCTGAAAGCGAGACAGCAGCGGTGCGCAGTGTCTTTATCATCGATCCGAACAAGAAAATCCGTCTCACCATGACCTACCCGATGAGCGTCGGGCGGAACTTTGATGAGATCCTGCGCGTTATCGACGCGCTACAGCTTGGGGACGCGAAGAAAATCGCCACCCCGGCGGACTGGAGACCGGGTCAGAAGGTCATCATCCCGCCCTCCATCACCAATGACCAGGCAAAGGATATCTTCCCACAAGGCTGGGACGAAATCCGCTCCTATCTGCGCTTGACCGACGTCGGCTAACCGGTTTAACAGGAGTGAAATGATGAGCGAACGGCTACAGCGGATTCTTGATGAGGCGTTGGATGATGAGTATAAGGCCCGCGCGAGTTATGCCGCCATTATCAAGGCATTTGGTCCGGTCAAGCCGTTCGTGAATATTGTCGAGTCGGAGGGGCGCCATGCTGCGGCCCTCCTTCAGCAGTATCAACGGCTCGGCCTGAAACCACCCCATAACCGCTGGGCGGCGCATGATACAAAGGTTCCGGCGACCCTGCTTGAGGCCTGCGAGGCCGCCGTCGCCGCTGAGATCGAGAATGCAGAAATGTATGAGCGTCTCCTCGCCGAGGCAGACGATCCCGTCCTCCATGACGTCCTCTCCAACCTGCGTGACTCCTCCCAAAATCGTCACCTGCCCGCCTTCAAACGCTGTGTGGAGCGGTATAGCACCTAAAAGGAAATCGACAGCCTGATCGGGCGCGGCTATTGTGCCGGCATGAAACAGGGATTTTACGGTATTCTGCCCTTTGCCATCGGGGCGGCGGCCTATGGCTTTGCCTTTGGCATTCTCGCGGCGCAGACGGGCTACCCCTGGTGGGGCGTGGCACTGATGAGTTTTTCCGCGCATGCTGGCGCGTCGCAGATCGTCGCGGTGGAGCGTTTCGCCGTTGACGGGCTGGTGATCGGCTCGGCGCTTGCCGGTATCGCGCTTAACCTCAGATATCTCGGGATCATTGCGTCTCTCGGCGGGATACTGAAGAATGTGCCGCTCTGGCAGAAGCTGATCGCCATTCATATTACCGGCGATGAAAGCTGGGCGCTTACCATGGCCAAGAACGCGCGGGATCCGACGATTGGTGCGCCTTTCTTGATGGGCTCCGGCCTGACGCTCATCGTGACCTGGACAGTCTCGACGGCCCTCGGGGCGCTGCTGGGCCAGACGATGCCCGACCTTGCAAGCTATGGTCTCGGCTTTGCCTTTACCGCCGCCTTTATCGCCATGGCGCGGGCGATGTGGCACGGGCCGCAGAATATGGTGCCGTGGGTGGCGACCTTCCTGATCACGGTCCTACTCGTCAAGCTGGGGGTTGAGAGCGCCTATGCCATTCTGCTCGGCAGTCTTGCCGGGGTCGCCGTCGCCGCCCTTTTGAGACAGCGAAAGACAAAGAAGGGGGAGGAAATGCCATGACGTTTGACCACTGGCTCCTAATCGGCGTGCTCGCGCTTGGCACCTATTCCTTACGCCTCGCCGGGCTGATCGGCGGTCAGGCAATACTCCGTAACGCGAAACTGAAAGTCCTGCTCGACGACCTGCCCGGCTGCCTGATCGTGGCGCTTGTCGCCACGTCGCTTGCCGATGCCGCCCCCCTCACCTGGATCGCCGCGGCCTTCGCGCTTGGTATCGCAATCGTGACCAATAACGTTGTCATCACCATGGCGCTTGGCTTCGCCGCGATGTTTGCCATGCGGTATTTTGGGGTTGGGGGTTAGGGTTGAGGCTACTCACCCCGCGCAAATCATTACTTTTTGTCGTTCACAGGCCGCCACCCGATGCGTGAAGCAGTTGCGATAGTCCTGATCCGTATAAAGGCCTAAAAACGCGTCCAAATTCGGAAAGGCGCCAATTGCAATTATATCCCAGTTTTCGCTATCCCCGAGGAACATTCCGCCATAAGGGCCGACGTGGAGAAAGCTCCCCCCGGCCTTTTCCATGGCGGGCATGCTGACGGCCGCATATTTGTTAAACGCCTCCATGCCTGAAACGACGGCCCCGGCATCCGATGGCGAACGCGCATAATCAGCCTCCGCCGATAGTTTGAAAAAATTGACAAGCTTCAGTGGATTTGCCGGGGGAAGGGTCAGGATATGCTTCCATTGCTCCTTTGTCGGGCTGGAACCGTCACTGCCATCGCCATACCATTCGCAGAACTGCTGAACCTGCTGATCAATATCGTGATTGACTTCCATTTGAAATTCTCCCTATTCTATACACATGTAAACAAAACCGCTCATCAGCTAAATAGGAATTAGATTTACACGTGTCAACAAAAAAAGCGACGGGCGTGACCCGAAACGAGATACTGGATGTTGCCTGGGGCCTGATTGCGGAACAGGGCGCAGATGTCTCTATGCTGGATATTGCAAAGGCCGCGAACGTGAGCCGTCAATCCGTGTATCTGCATTTTAAATCACGGGGCGGGTTGCTGATGGGGCTGGTGAAACGCGCCGATGACCGGTTTGCAATCAGGGAAGAGTTTTTCGCGGCGATGAAGGTCAAGTCCCCTCGCAAGAGGCTGGATGCCTGCCTGAGCGCCTGGTTCAAATTCGCGAAAAACATTCAGCCCGTGGCCAATGACCTCATTCGCCTGCGAAAAACGGATGCCGATGCCGCCGCCGCGTGGGAGGATAGAATGACCGAATTGCGCCTGTGGGAGAAAAAGCTGATAGACTCCCTCGCCGCAGACTCCGCCCTTAAAGAGGGCTGGACCGTCACAAGCGCAACAGACTTTCTCTGGGCCTCTTCCTCCGTACAGATTTGGGACCTGCTAACCGGAGATCGCGGCTGGAGCGCCCGAAAATGCTCGCAGGTTTTAAGATCAACGATAGCAACCGCCTTGTTGCGGGAATAAAACAACGGACAGGGTTACCTGACGGCTTACCCCATACGATGCAGAGCGCAAATTTTATTGCCCGATGGATCCCGTAGATAGGCGAGATAAAGATTACCGGTGGGCCCTTCGCGAACCCCGGGAGGATCCTCGCAAGTAACGCCGCCATTTGCCAGGCCGGCGGCATGCCACCGGTCCGCCGCCGCAGGATCAGATGCCGCAAAACCGATCGTACTGCCGTTGCCGTTACAGGCGGGCTCCCCGTCGATCGGTTTGCTGATCGCGAATACACCCGTTGGCGTGCGGTAAAAATACCGGCCTTTCGCGTCCATCACGCCCGGCTTATGCCCGAGCGCTCCCAGGACGGCATCGTAAAAGACTTTTGATGCCTCCACATCGTTCGCGCCAACCATAATATGAGTAAACATTCTAACTCCCGATAATAATGTATATGAAAATGCCCTGTTTGGTGGTCATGTTATCCTGAGTGCTCGTCGAATACAAATATCATTCCTGTCCAACAACGTCGTCATCACCATGGCGCTTGGATTTGCTGCGATGTTCGGATTGCAGTTGTGGGTTGAGTGGATAGGAGCACACAATCGAAATTAAAATTCATGGCTTAGCTAAATCTGAACAATTCTGCGTGGAAGTAGTAATTTCTTGCATTCCAAGCAATATTCTTCTATAATACATCTTCACGTTGAGCCATAGATAAGTCTCAGGGAAACGTGACAAGGGGTGGCTGCCCCTTCAGCTATTTTCCATATATATGCGAATAAAACATATCCGCCGATTGAGTGCGTAGGGCGGGTATGGGTAATCCGGTAAGCCGGGCGACGTATGCCGGGGGTTAGATCGGCCCCAAAGGGTTATGTTCCTTCAGAGGCAGCGGTACAAGATGGCTCCGGAAGTGTCGGCGGTGAACTCGCCGTCGCGGCTCATGGTGCCGATTTTCTGCAGACGATCAGCCGAGATCATGGCCACCATATCAATAGAGCCGCTTTCAAGGACCAGGCCGTAGCGCTGGCCGGTCTGCCAGACGGACGTCAGCGGTGTGCGGGCTTCTCCCTGCGCGATGCGCACCAGATCCCGCTCGCCGAGGACAACTTTCCCTCCGTCTGTATTGCAAGCCGTGCCCCAGGCTCCCCGGAGCCGCAAGGGCACGCTGTCGAAGTCCCACACCTTGTCATAGGGGACCTTGATAACCTCGGTAAAGCGTGCACGCAGATTGACGGGCTTGACAATGGGAGCGATCGGGGTCGGTCGTTTGTTTATGGCCAGCTCCGGTCCCTTCCCGTCGTCCGCCATGGACGACATGGGAGCCACAATACTATAGGCAAAGAGGAAGACGGCGAGCATCGCCCCGCCAAGGGCCATGCTGCCGACCGCAAATTTCGAATTTTTATAGGCGCGGGTATCGCGAAAGCGGACCTTTTCCTCAACCTCGACAGTATGATAGACGTTGCGATCCTTTTCGCGGGAGAAATAGCCGCCAAGGATGCGCACGCGTTGACCGCCCCATTCCGCGATGAGCTGGCGGGCGATGTCCTGTGCCGGCATTTCCGTCTCGTAGCGGCCGAAGCTGCGCCATTTGCTATCAAACAGCGTCTGGACCACAAATTGCGAATAATTCTTTGTATCCGTTGGCATTTTTATCCTTCAAACCCGACCAAAAATTGGGCTGAGTCTGAAGACTAGGCAGTCAGGATAAAGAAACCGTTAATTTCCGCCTCTTTTTCGAATGATTTAGCATGAAATAAGGCGCCCCATGGAGCGCCTTTCTTGTCGTGAATTTCTTCGGTTTCTGCCATTAAGCAGCCTTCCTCTTCTTTCGCCAGCCGACAAAGCCCAGTACAGCCAGCCCCGCCCCATAGAGCGGTAGCGCTGCAGGTAGTGGCACGGCAGAAATTTGGGTTTCTATGCTGAGGGAATAGGGTGTTTCCCCTGAGCTGCCAAAGATGTAACCTTCCCCACTTTCAGAGAAAATTGTCGCAGCACCACCGATAGAAAAATATCCGCCTTGGGCACCCATAATATCCAAAAATGCGAGTTCGTTTAGGCTCATTTCAAAGTCATATTCATATTGTTCGTTTGAGAACTCACGATTTCCATAGCTATTTCCGGTTCCTAAATCGTCATAAATAGCAAGATTTAGGGAATCATTCTTGTTTAATGTTTCTGCATCTGTGGAAACATCGAAAAGTGTATATAGAACAGTAAGGCTGACACCAGAGGTTACTCCCCCGGTGCTATAAGCGAGTCCTGAGAGAGAAGCACTGACAACTTTCTCATCTTCCGCCAAAGACAACCCGGAAAGATCAAAAGTAAAAAAATTTCTGGCAGTGTTAAAAAAAGTGTGTCCCGCGTAGACATTGGATTCACCCGTTCCGCCCAAATTTTCTGACCACCAGCCTTGGCTATTTGGGCCATAACCAAATGGTGAGTTAGCGGTTGAAAAACTGTAGGAGGCAGCCTGAGCTGTACTAACCATACCAACACTAATAATAATCGCTGATGCCATCGCTAAAAGACGTTTCATAATTCCCTCAATACAATTTTAAATATATTTATTTAAAACTAATTTGATTCTACCAAAAGGCGCAAGAATTAATTTCAGTATGGTTAACGTGACGGCCAGAAAAAGGAATAAAAAAGGCGCCCGATTGAGCGCCTTTTGTTCGGTTGAAGAATGGGTCGTCCCGGCTCAGGCGATCTTTTCTTCTTCATGGGTAACAATCACCGGTTCCATGCTGCTAAACACATCTTCATCAAGATGGCAGGCGATCTGGTGGCCGGGCTCGAACTCCTTCACCGGGGGCTCTTCCGTCTCGCAGATGCTGCCGATTTTACGCGGGCAGCGGGTCTGGAACGGGCAGCCGGGCGGCGGATTCACAGCAGAAGGGATATCTCCCTTCAGGATGATCTGCTTTTGCTCCACCGAGGTGTCGGCGATCGGTACGGCGGAGAGAAGCGCCTCCGTATAGGGGTGATAGGGCGGCGAGAAAACCTCATCCGTCGTCCCCTGCTCCACGATATGGCCAAGATACATAACGACAACGCGATCAGAGAGATAGCGGACAACACTCAGGTCATGACTGATGAACAGCAGCGTCGAGCGGAGGTCGTTCTGGATTTCGGTGAGCAGCCCCGTGACCGCGGCCTGAACCGACACATCAAGCGCCGAGACAGGCTCATCCGCGACCACAACTGCCGGGCCCCCGGCATAGGCGCTGGCGATACCGATACGCTGCTTCTGGCCTCCGGACAGCTGACGTGGTCGGCGATGCGCGAAATCCCGTGGAAGCTTTACGAGATCAAGGAGTTCGTTGACCTTCTCTCGGACCTTATTCGGATCCTTCTCGACCCCGAATTTCCTGATTACGCGGGCGATCTGGCTGCCCACGGAATGAGAGGGATTGAGTGTGTCAAACGGGTTCTGGAACACCATCTGCAAATGCCCGACGGTGCGCGCTTTTCGGTTCTGCACGGAGACATGAGCGAGATCTTCACCGTTCAGGACAACCTGACCATCCGTCGCCTCCTCCAGTCCCATCAGGACCTTCGCAAAAGTAGACTTGCCGCAGCCGGACTCGCCGACGATGGCGACCGTCTCCGCCTCCCGTGCATTGAAGTTGATATTCTCATTTGCCTTCACGGTTTTCACGGCGTCACCGCGGATCATGGCAAGGATAGAGCTTGAGCGAATTTCGTAATATTTCTTCATATTACGCACATCGAGTACGACCTTGCCGGACTTCACGGATTTCACCGTTACGGCTTCATGATCGCCTTCCGACCAGTCAATATCTTCAAACCGGGCGCAGCGCACGGTATGTCCCTCTTCCTCGGGAACGGAGCGCATGCGGACTTTTTCCTGATCGCAGGTCCCCGCCTTGAAGAAGGCACAGCGCGGCCCGAAGAAGCACCCCTGCGGGCGCTGATGCGGGAGCGGCAATTGCCCCGGGATGGGAACCAGCGGTCGCTCGTTCTTGTCGGCGCCGGGCAGTGGAATGGAGGCGAACAGTCCGCTCGTATAAGGATGGCACATGGCGTCAAAGACTTCATTAACCGTGCCGTCCTCAACCGCCTCACCCGAATACATTACCGTCACCCGGTCGCAGGTATCCAAAATCAGCCCGAGGTTATGGGAGATATAGATCATGGCCGTGCCGAATTCCGCCGAGATTTCCTTTACCAGCTCGACAATGCCCCGTTCCACCGTCACATCGAGCGCCGTTGTGGGCTCATCAAGCAGCAGGAGGTCGGGCTTGGACAAGAGCGCCATGGCAATCACCACGCGCTGCTGCTGACCGCCGGAAATCTGGTGCGGATAGCTTTCCATGATCCGCTTCGGATCGGGTAGTTTTACCGCCTCTAGCAACTCAAGGGCGCGGGCCTTCGCCTCGTTTATCGTGACATCCTCATGAAAGAGGGGCACTTCGGCCAGCTGGTCGCCGATCTTCATCGACGGGTTGAGGGACGCCATCGGCTCCTGATAGATCATCGCGATTTTGGAGCCGCGCAAGGCACGGAGTTCCTCTTCGGACATGGTGCGCATATCGCGGCCATGGAAGAAGATCTCCCCGCTCTTGATATAGCCGTTAGAGCCGAGATACTGCATGATGGCGAGGGCGACGGTAGACTTGCCACAGCCGCTTTCGCCAACGATGCCGACGCCCTGCCCCGGCATCACCTTCATGTTGAAGTCGATGACCGCCGGGATTTCCCCGCCACGCGTATCGTAGGAGATGCAGAGATTGCGGCATTCCAGAATAGGTGTCTGTTCTTCCATAATCCTAGTCCTTCATCGATATTTCGCGCAGGCCATCGGCCAGCAGGTTAAATCCAAGGACCAGCGACGAGATCGCCGCGGCCGGTACAACGGCCATATGTCCTGCGAAACTGCCGAGCGGCTGGGTTTCGGCGTTCATCTTGGCCCCTGTCGGTTGTGGGGGTGGGAGGCCAAGGCCGAGATAGCCGAGCATGGCGATGGTGATTGTCGTATAGCCAAGCCGCAGGCAGGCGTCGACGATGAGCGGTCCGCGCGCGTTCGGCAGAAGCTCCACCAGCATGATATAGAGCGAGCTTTCGCCCCGTGTCTGGGCGGCAAAGATATAGTCTCGCGTTCGAAGATCGAGCACCAGCCCGCGCACAATACGCATGATGCCCGGTGCAGAGGCGAAGGTCACCGCGAGCACGATGTTAAAGCCCGTCGCGCCGAGGTAGGTGATAATGATGATGTAAAGCACGATCACCGGGAAGGAGAGCAGCACGTTGGAAATAAAGGAAATAATTTCATCCCACCAGCCGCCGAGATAGCCTGCGACCACGCCCATCAGCATGCCGACGATATAGGCCACGGCCGTTGCCGTCGTTGCCCAGACCAGCACCTGCTGCGCGCCGAAGCTAACGCGCGAGAGAATGTCCCGGCCTTTGTGATCAGTACCGAGCCAATAGAGCCCGCCGTCTCTTGCGTCTGCCAGAGGGGCCTTGAAGGGCTCCAGCGGGGCATTCGGATCATAGAGCGGGAGGATCGGCGCGAGGATCGCAAGGATTACCCAGAACAGGATTAGCGACAGGCCGAAGATTGCAATCGGGCTTTCTCGAAGCAATCCGATCGATTTGAACATCTTGCTGATCGCCGAGGGCGATGTGTCGTTTGATTGAATTTCTGTTGTCATATCAACGCCCTCCCTTAAGTGAACCGGATACGCGGATTAAGCAGCGTATAGCCGATATCCGAGATGAATTGCGAGAACACGGCGACGAACACCGCGACCAGGGTACAGGCCTCGATCACAAAGATATCGCCGAACAACGCGGCATCGAGAAGTAATTTCCCGAACCCCTTGTAGGCGAAGAAAACCTCCACCACGATCACGCCCGAGAGCAGCCAGTTAAGCTGCAGGATGATGACGGTGAAGGGTGCTATCAGCGCATTGCGGAGCGCATGTTTCATGATCACCCGTCGATAGGGTATCCCTTTGAGGACCGCCGTTCGAATATAATGGGATGTCATAACCTCCGCCATGGAGGCGCGGGTCATGCGCGTTGTATAGCCGAAGCCATACATCACCAGCACGAAGACGGGCAAGAATATTTCCGCCCAACTGAACCCGCTGGTCATCGCCGAGGTGCCGGGCAGCCAGCCCAGCCAGAAGACAAATATCGCGGAAAAGAAGGTGGCAGAGGCGAATTCCGGCACCGAGGTTGTGAGGACCGATCCGACCGAGACCACCCGGTCCTGTATCGATCCCTCCTTCATGCCTGCGATCACCCCCAATGTTAAGGAGAGCGGAATCATGAAGAGCATATAGAGCCCCGCAAGAATGGCGGTATTCCCGAGCCGTGGCCAGAGCACATCGGAGACCGGGGATTTATACTGGATGGAATATCCGAAATCTCCGGTGAGCGCGTTGCCGACCCAAGTGACATAGCGTTCAAGGAAGGGCTCGTTATAACCGTTTTGTTCGAGCCAGAGCTCCCGCTGTTCCGTGTTGGAATAGGGTCCGAGGACCTTTCCGGCAACGGCCAGCTTGTCGGATTCGAAAATTGCAAAAAGCGTAAAAGAGACAATAGCCATAATCAGGGCCATTGAGAGAAATCGACGGAATGCCAGTATCAGCATATTATTGCTCCCCCCGGGGCAAAATGGCGCTAGAAACAGATAAGGGCGATATTATATCGCCCTTATCTTCGTTTTCCGATTTTAGCTGTTGAGCCAGACTTTATAGAACTGGTGGTACTGGGTCGGATGCGCTTCCACATTCATGACCTTCTCGCTGGCCAGGAAGAACTTCGGCTGCCAGATCGGCTGAATGATGATGGCATCATCCTGGAGGATTTTCTCAACTTCCTCCATGGCGGCCTTACGTTTTTCCGCATCAACCAGCGATTCCGCCTTATCGAGTGCCTTTTCGAAATCGGGATTGTTGTACCCGGTTTCGTTCCACGGAACGCCCGCGCGATAGGCAAGGCTAAGCACCATGGTGCCGAGCGGACGATGGGTCCAAGCAGTGATACCGAACGGCGTCGGTGCCCAGACTTCCCAGTATTTGGAAGCCGGCATCAGGTTGAGGTTCAGGGTAATCCCCGCTTCCGCCGCCTGATCTTTGAGGATTTCGCAGACCTGCTGCTGCCATGGGCCGTTGGTGTTACCAACATCAATGGTCAGCTCCAGTCCGTCCGGATATCCCGCTTCAGCCAGCAGAAGTTTAGCTTTGGTGATATCCCGCTCGCGGCGGTTCAGGGCGTAATATTCCGGGTGGATCGGCGAGACATGGTGATGCTCACCCACATCGCCGCGGCCCTGATAGACAAGTTCGTTATATTTCTCTGCATCAACACAGGCCATCAGGGCCTGACGGACGCGCTTGTCGTCGTACGGCTTTTGCGTGATATTCTTGCGCATTACGCCGGTCTGGGCAGTCCGAGCTTCGAGGATCTTCATGCCCGGAATGGACTGCGCCATGCCGAGGGAGGCGATATCGAACTCATAGTTCATATCCACCTGACCAGAGGCGACGGCAGCCAGCTGAGCCGCAGAACCTGCGCCATGGTCAAAGTAATGGATTTCGTCGAGATAGACTTCCCCGCCCCAGTAAGGCTGGTCAACCCGTTTCAGGATCGCTTTTTCACCAACGGCGAAATCAACGAGGGTGAACGGGCCCGTGCCATTCGGCTGCTCTACAATATTGCCCTTGAAGTCGCGGTGGACGATCATCGTCGGATTGTTATAAAGGTTCTCCGGAATGGAAAGAACCGCCGAATTCAGGTTAAGGCGGATGGTATGGTCATCGACTTTCTCAATCGCGCCCGGCGGCATCGTCTTCGTTGCCTTGTCGCCCTCGCCCGAGCTTGTCAGCATGCTATCGAACAGGCCGACGTTGGACGAACCGGTTGCCGGATCGAGCCAGCGGGTGAAGTTGAACATCACGTCATCGGCGTTGAAGTCATCGCCGTTATGCCACTTAACGCCCTTGCGGAGATTAAATGTCCAGGTCTTGAGATCGTCGGACGCGGACCAGCTTTCCGCCAGATACGGACGGGTCACATTGTCGGCGCCGGTGATCACCAGATATTCGCACATCTGGCGGGCAACGTTCGACGGCGGTGTCCAGCTATAGACGGCCGGATCGTTCATTTCCTGAACTTCCATGGAGACCTTCAGGATGCCGCCTTTTTTAGGCTCGGCTGCTTTCGCTTCAATCGTGGGGTCCGCTATGCCGACAATGGAATAGGCGGCGGCGGCCGACAGGCCGAGCAGGGTTGAAGTTCTCAGGAACTCCCGGCGGTCCATCTTGCCGCTCTTGAATTGTTCCGTGACGTCTTCGATCATGGGATGGATGCGCCCTGGCGCTTCATGGTCCATCTTTTTAACTGACATATTAGATAACTCCCTATCCAATTAATTTTTCGATTTGTGGTTACTTGATTAATCTTGTTCTAATAATACGACTGTCACATTTTTTTGACGGCCTTTTTGTTCATTTTGCGACCATAATTTTCCTGTTCAACGCAAATAATGCCGCAATTTCAACCATTTTTATCTTAGTTGCCGCACAGCATAGTGAAACGAAGGGCCGCTCGTCAATGGAGATAACAAAAAATATTATTTGATTGAAAAATTATTATAAAAATCGGAAAAATCAAATTATCTAAAGTAAAAAAATGATATAAATATAATATATTTTCGGTTATTTACTTTAAATAAGTTTATCTAATTTAAATGTTTTTTATTGACAAGTTTACCGAAAAGCAACGACCGCGTGTTTATCTAAATCATACCAGTTTTATATCTTTATTTTATTTATCTATCATGCGCGTTTGACGTGCCATTTTGCGAAAAAACTTGTCCTCCGTGCGACAATCCGTTCCTCCCTCTCACATCCCGTAAAGGATAAGAAGCGGCACGGGAAAGTCAAATGGGGCGGAAAGAAATAGTCATAATCCCTGCACACCAGCGGGCAATAAAAAACCCGGCACTGGCCGGGCTTTCATTTAGGTGGCGCACGCGTTACGCGGTAGCAGTGTGTAGCGCCTTCATCTTACGCCGCCGCTTCAGCCCGAGCAGTGCAACCAGCCCTGCCCCAAATGCCCAGACCGCGCCGGGCAATGGCACGGCTGAGATTTCTGCGACTTCCCATGTTGGAAAGGAGAGGTCATATCGACCTTGATCAGTTAGGAAGAGCCAACCAGCTTGGTCGATGCAACTTGAGCAAAGTCCATAATCATCCTTCACTGCATTAGGGCCGGCATAGGAGATACTACGAATGCCATTCGCATCCCCACCAGCAAACCAACTAATCAAGTCTCCGCCCGAGAGCCCCAATCCCCCAATGCCAGCGGTGAGGTCATTGAAGCTGCCTGAGGCGCCGGACAAGTTGTAATTGAACAACAATTTTGTCTCAAAACCAGATCCCGGCAAATCATCTACACCGGTAGGCGTCAGATCAACGGAATTACCCCCATTCAAATCCAATCCTGCGGTATCGTATGTGAAGTACCCGTCATAGGTTCCATCTCCCACCGTGCCGCTATAATCAACGCGGTAGAAAGCTGCATTGGCGGCGCTTGACAACATCAGGCTGCCGAGCAAGGCCAGTCCGAGTAATTTTTTCATGGAAACCCCCACGTCATGATTGAATGCATAAACGAATCTTTATCGATTCCTAATATGCAATAGATTTACGACAATTTTTATACAACTGTCAATTTGTTGTTTTTAAAAGATAATTAACCTTAAAAATTAACCATAGCAGTTTCCGGTTGAGATTTAGCTGCGTCTCTCAGTAGGTCGATAGCGGCGGATTTACATTGCATTAACGGGGCTGTATAACGAAACGAACAAAAACAATAACAAGAGGAAGCTGTCATGCAGCGCGAACTTTTCAGTGAAGAACATGAACTTTTCCGGGCCTCTGCCCGCCGCTTTGTCGAGGAGCGGATTGTCCCTTTCCATGCCCAGTGGGAGAAAGATGGTCAGGTGAGCCGTGAGGTTTGGCTTGAAGCCGGGGAAAACGGCTTTCTTTGTTGTTCAGTGCCGGAGGAATATGGCGGCGCGGGTGGCGATTTCCTGTTTGGCGCGATCTTTCTGGAAGAACTCGCCCGTGCCGGGACCAGCGGCCCCTCCTTCCATCTGCATTCGGAGATTGTCGCGCCTTATATCACCGCCTATGGCACGGAAGAGCAGAAAAAGCACTGGC
>CALEMG010000565.1 GCA_937910835.1 uncultured Alphaproteobacteria bacterium
GGATGGGTGCTCGACGTAGCAAACAAGGACCAGATCGATACCGTTGTAAAAGCAGTCGCGGATCATTTCGGCGCACTTGATATCCTGATCAACAACGCCGGCTTCTCACACCATATGTCGGTTGAGGATGACGGGTTTGAGGAAAACTGGCAGCGGCATATGGATGTCCTGCTGACGGCGCATGTGCGGCTTGTCCGGGCGGCGCTCCCTCACCTTAAGGCTTGCGGCGCTGGGCGGATCGTCAATATCGCCTCCACCGAGGGGCTTGGCGCTACGCCGGAGATAGCGCCTTATACGTCCGCAAAACATGGAGTTATCGGCCTGACGCGATCCCTCGCAGTGGAGCTTCCGAAATACGGCATCACCGTCAATTGCATCTGCCCGGGTGCAATCCATACCGGCATTACCGCCCGCATCAAGGATGAGCATAAGGAGGTTTTCTCCAAGCGCCGCATCCCTTTGAAACGATATGGCATTCCCGAGGAAGTCGCCCATGCAACCCTGAGCCTTGCCTTACCTGCATCCTCCTATATCAACGGGGTGGCACTGCCGGTGGACGCAGGACTAACGATCAAGAACGCCTAAGCCCGAGTTACTATCCAGCTCGTCTTCATTAGTCGTCGGGAGTTTCCGTCTCACGCGGCGGGAAAAGATTTTCGCGTGTTAGCGGCCCTGCAACGTAGAACAGGCTGACACCAACCGCAACCAGCGCCATTAACGCGTTGACGGTAAATGCACGGGAAATCCCATCTGGCAGATTTGGCGCCGTCACGACTATCGCCGTCGTCAACGCCAGCCCGACGCCGCCGCCAGCATTCTGGACCATGAAGATAATCGCGCTGGCGAGGCTGGTTCGGGATTGATCACGCGATGTGATCGCCGCCGTGGTGATGGAAGTGTAAAAGAGGCCGATCCCGATCCCAATAATCATCATTCCTGGCATCAGCCCCACGAACCGGGTTGAGGTGGTTAGTTCAGAGAGAGTATAAACCCCACCGGCAAGGCACATCGCGCCAATAGTAATAACCATCTTCGGCCCGAGCTTCTCATATAGAGGCGTCGAAACAAAGGAGCTCAATGCAAACATGCCAAGAAGCGGCAAAAGCCCTGCGCCTGCCATCCAGGCCGTATACCCGAGCTCCTTCACCATAAATTGCGGCAAATACATAAGGGCGCCAAAGTAAATCGCAGAGACCATCAGGACCGCAACGTTAGCCATACGGAATTCCCGATTTGCAATAATATCCTCCGGCACTAATGCATCCATTCCCTCTCGTTTCTCGATGAAAGCGAAAATAACGAGCAAAATGATTGAGGCACCGAAAAGGCCAATAATCCAGGAGCTGAACCAACCTAAATCTGCCCCTATGTCAAGGAGCAACATAAAGCCGAAGAGCCCCAGGGATAATGTGAGAATGCCAAAGTAGTCTATCCCCTCTTCAACTTCATCATCGCTATCTTTTGGAATGGCCCAGAGGATTGTCGCGATTGCGAGTATCGACACGGGGACATTTATTAAGAAGATCCAACGCCAGCTCAGATACTCGGTGAAAAACCCGCCAAGCATCGGCCCCATGCCATTGCCAATA
>CALEMG010000566.1 GCA_937910835.1 uncultured Alphaproteobacteria bacterium
CTGATTGCGCGGCCGAGTTTCATCACCCCAGACATGAACGGGGATACTCTTATTATGGGCCTTGTAGATGGGAGAGAGGGCTGTGCCCCAATCCACCGTCGCCAGCCAGCCCGCATTGCAATGGGTGAGAATATTGACAACGCCCACTTTGCCCTTTCCTTCCCAAATCGCCTCAATCACACCGAGGCCGTGATCGCCGATGGCACTATTGATTGCGACGTCCTCATCGCAAATCTGCGCGGCCTTCTCGTAAGCAGCCGACAAACGCGTATCTTCAGGCAGCGGCATGAGTAATTCCTGCATCACGCGGATCGCCCATCTGAGATTAACCGCCGTCGGTCGCGTTGCGATCAGAATTTCCCCTATCCTCTGAAGTGCCGCATCACTCGCATCTTCCCGCAAGCCAAGGCATATGCCATAGGCGGCCGTCGCCCCAATCAGCGGCGCGCCCCGCACTAGCATCGCACTGATCGCATGGGCCGCCTGATCAAGAGTGGTCAGCTTTTCTATTCTGAATTCATGGGGAAGTCGCGTCTGGTCGATGATATCAACGGACCAGCCATCTTCCGCCAGCCAGATACTGCGATACGGCGTTCCATCCACTTTCATTTGCTGCTCCCGGATCGTGAAATGTTGGGGAAGTTTAACGGGAAAAGCCTTGCTTCGACAGCCCTAAATCTGCACACTTGGCGCAATAACACGCACATCAGCAAGGGAATGAAAAATGGACGTAAAAGCAGCGGTCGCCCATAAAGCCGGAGCCCCCCTCACAATCGAAACTGTCACCCTCGACGGCCCGCGCGAGGGCGAGGTTCTGGTCGAGGTTAAGGCAAGCGGCCTATGCCATACAGACGCTTTCACGCTTTCGGGAGAAGATCCGGAAGGGATTTTCCCGGCGATCCTTGGTCATGAGGGCGCGGGCGTTGTTGTCGATGTGGGACCGGGCGTGACGTCCCTTAAAAAAGGTGATCATGTTATTCCGCTCTACACACCCGAATGTCGCCAGTGCGACTATTGCACCAGTGGCAAGACCAACCTCTGTCAGGCAATCCGGGTGACGCAAGGTCAAGGCCTGATGCCGGACGGTTCCAGCCGCTTCAAAATCAATGGCGAGAAAGTTTTTCATTATATGGGCTGCTCCACCTTCGCGAACTACACGGTGGTGCCCGAAATCGCGCTTGCCAAAATTCGCGAAGATGCGCCGTTTGACAAGGTCTGCTACATCGGCTGCGGTGTCACCACAGGGATCGGCGCGGTAATCAATACGGCAAAAGTGAAGCCTGGCGACAATGTTGTTGTCTTCGGTCTTGGCGGTATCGGCCTGAACGTCATTCAGGGCGCGCGGCTTGCCGGGGCGGACATGATCGTCGGTGTCGATCTTAACCCGGCACGTAAAGAGCTCGGCGAGAAATTCGGCATGACCCATTTCGTCAATCCGACAGAGGTCGAGGATGACCTTGTTTCCTATCTGGTCGATCTGACCAAAGGTGGCGCGGATTACTCCTTCGAATGTATCGGCAATGTGAATGTAATGCGTCAAGCGCTCGAATGCTGCCACAAGGGCTGGGGCGAGAGTATCATTATCGGCGTTGCGGGTGCGGGTCAGGAAATCTCCACCCGGCCGTTCCAGCTGGTGACCGGGCGCGTCTGGAAAGGTACTGCGTTTGGCGGCGCAAAGGGGCGCACGGATGTGCCGAAAATTGTCGACTGGTATATGGATGGCAAGATCAATATCGATGACCTGATCACCCATGTCATGCCGATTGAGGAGATCAACAAGGGCTTCGACCTGATGCATGAAGGCAAGTCCATCCGCGGCGTCGTCACTTTTTAAAGCGAGATTATGGAAACCATTTCAGAACAGGCCTGCTTCGGCGGTACGCAAGGGTTCTATCTGCATGAATCCTCGGTAACCGGTACAAACATGCGCTTCGCCGTCTTCCAGCCTCAACAGGCGCGCGGGATGAAAGTTCCCGTTCTCTATTATCTTGCTGGCCTTACCTGCACCGAGGAAACTGCCACCATCAAGGCAGGTGCGCAGCGATTGGCGTCGGAATATGGGATCATGCTCGTCATGCCGGATACCAGCCCGCGTGGTGCCGGTCTGCCCGGAGAAGAAGATGACTGGGATTTCGGCACCGGGGCCGGGTTCTATCTTGACGCGGTGAAGGAACCCTGGGCCGACAGTTATCGGATGTACAGTTATGTCCGCGACGAGCTTCGCCTCCTGATTAATGAAACTTTCAACGCCGATGTCGACCTGACCGGTATTTTTGGGCATTCCATGGGCGGGCATGGCGCGCTCACCATCGCGTTAAAAAATCCGGATATCTACAAGTCTGTCTCTGCCTTCGCGCCGATCTCATCACCAATGCAATGCCCCTGGGGCCACAAAGCCTTCACTGGCTATCTCGGGACGGACGAGGCAAGCTGGACGAAATATGACGCGACGGAACTTGTCAAAAATGGCCACCGCGCATCACATATCCTCATTGATCAGGGCAAAGCCGATCAGTTCCTGACCGAGCAGCTAAAACCCGAGGTTTTCGAGGCGGCCTGCAAGGAGGCGGGACAGCCCCTCACCTGCCGACTTCATGAAAATTACGATCACAGCTATTACTTCATTCAGACCTTTGTGGAGGATCATATCCGCCATCATGTCTCTATCCTGAAGAAAAGCTAGATGGACGCGAGATGCGCCCGGACATATCGGTTGAACTCTTCGGGTTTATCGATGGCAAGCTGATGCGCCGCATTATCGATCACCACAAGGTTTGATCATTCGATCTGGCGGTGGATCAGCTCGGAGGAGCTGAGCGGTGTACCCATATCCTCCCGTCCGACGATGACAAGAGTCTTTTTCTTGATCGCCGGAATGCGGTCCTTGAAGTCAATTCCGGAAATAGCATGGCAGCAGCCGACATAACCCTCTACGGATGTATCGACAATCATCTTGCGCACCCGCGCATCAAGCTCCGGCCGATCATCAAGAGAGCCTTCGACAAACCAGCGGGACATGGTCGGTTCGACTGTTGCGGCAAGTCCCTCTTCGGTCGCCAAGCGGATCCGTTCGGGCCAAAGCGCCGCCGCGCCATCCGGAAGCGCACAAAGAGAGCTTGAAATTACGAGGCTTGACGTGCGTTCCGGATAGGAAAGTGCAAATTCCTGCGCGATCATGCCGCCAATGGAAAGGCCGACGAAATGACTCTCCATCACCCCATAGGCATCCTGTATCGCCGCCACATCCGCGGCCAGCATCTTGAAATCATAAGGGCCCTTTACAGGGGCGCTTTTTCCATGTCCGCGCAGCGAATAACGAAGCACGCGATAATCTTTTTTGAGGTCTTCGGCCAGTTCGTCCCAGGCGGTGAGATCACAGCACAGCGAATGGCCCATGGTGACGACAGGCGCGCCCTCCGGCCCTTCGAAGCTGGTTTCAAACTCAATTCCATTTGCCGTGATTATCATGATCCCTCCCTTGTTATTATTTAGCGGGTGAAATCATTATGTCGGAAGTACCACCTCATTGACAAGCTGCGCACCACGGCTCGCCATGAAATAAAGGCCCATATAATGGGTCGCATCCTGTGGATGGGCCGCCGTCGCGCCATAGCCGATCTCTTCCGCGACGCTGCGTGGCAGATCATAGGTCGAGCAGCCCTTGTCATAGACATAAATTTCCTTGAGGCCCGGCATCATATCATGATTGCGCGCGCTCAAACTGGTAAGAACAAAATCCATCACGCAGATATCCGTGCAAATGCCGACGACAAGAAGGTCGGTAATCGCGTTTTCTTTCACCCAGTCGGCCACAGCGTTACTGCCATCGAGCCGCATCGCGCCGATAAAGCCGTTGATGCAGTCTTTGCGAACCAGCGTTGTGTTCGCATCCTCTTCCAGCCACTTAAGCTCCGGCACCAATTCCTCTTCCCCTGTTCCTGCCTCGCAATGCGGCGGATAGGGCGGTTCTGGCTTGCCTGGAATATGGGTATCCTGAAATGCGAGGATCGGCCAGCCCTGCGCCGTGAAATGCCGGGCGAGGCGGACTGTCTCCGATACCATTGTCGCAACTTGCGCATTGGGTTCCGGCGGCGCGAGCGCCCCGGCCCCGACTGTTGCAAACCCGTTGACCTCATCGACAATTACGAGACCAACCTTGCGGCCCGCCGCCGACGGATCGAAATCGGCGAAGGCAAGCGGCATGGCCGCCGCCAGATCATTTGTGAGGTCACGGGTTGTCACGGGTTCTCCTAACTTATCCGCATTGTGGCGAAGGTTCGATAACACCAAGCTTTTTCGCGATGTTCAAGGTGCCGTTGCTTGTCCTGGCGATATACATATTCATGGCTACGTGATGATCTTCCTTGGTGATCATCGCAGGGCCCGTCGGAATTTCAAACGAAAGCCCGGCCATGCCATCGATCAGGGCTTCCTTATCCACCTTGCCGGCCTTCTCTAGACCACCTTTCAGCGCGATCAAGGAATTATAATGGGTCATCACATAGAAGGAAACAACCGCTTCATCGCCGTTTGCCTTTTGAATTTTGGCGACAAAATCCTGCACACCCGGCTCTGGTGATCTCGCAACGAACGGAACCCCGGCATACATCCCCTCGCCCTTGCCCGGGCCAAAGGCCCCCAGATAGGTTTCCGCGAAGCCAAGGAAGGCGATCGTCATATTCTTTGTCAGGCCGAATTCCTCTGCCTGCTTGATAAAGGTGATGCCATCGGCGCCCGGCAGTGCAAATAACAGAATTTTCGCACCCGAATCCGCAATCTTGCGAATAATGGAGGAGAAATCCTTGACGCCGAAGGGCGTATATTCCTCGCCGACGGTCGTCCCGCCGATATCGCCAACAATTCCTTTTGCCGTCTTGAACATGTTACGCGGCCAGACATAATCCGCACCGAACATATAATAGCTGTCCCCGAGCCCCTCTTCTTTCAAATACGGGATGAGCGGCGCCGTATCCTGGTTCGGAACCGTGTTAAAAGAGAAGAGATAGCGATTGCAGATGCCGCCTTCGTAGTTGGTCGCATAGAGGAGCGGCGTTTTGCCCCGCTCCATCGTCGTCGCCATCGCATCACGGCCAGCCGAGGTGATTGGACCGGAAATCGCCATAACCTCATCGCGCTCAATCAGCTTTTTCGCCTTCTCAACGGAAGTTTTGGGGTCCGTCTTGCCATCCTCATAGAGCATTTCCACTTGATGGCCCATGATGCCGCCGCCGGCGTTGATTTCCGATACCGCCAGATCGAGGCCCATTTTTGCCTGATTACCGAATAACTCCAGACCGCCGGAGAAAGGCTGTACCGCACCAATCTTGATGGTCTTCCCCGCGGCGATTGCCGGCATGCTAATCGTTGATGCAACCGCAGTCGCGCCCATCGCACCCATGAATTTTCTTCTGGAAATCTCGATCATCGCTTTATCCTCGCAATCGTTAAAATACCGAAGTTCCGGCATAACAAAACAGTTGTTTGTTAAATTGAATTGTGCATGGTTATGCCAGTTACCGTAAAAGAATCAAATAATTACCGATACATATCGGCATATTGTCCGGTTTTTGATGGAAAAATACAAAAAATTCAAACGTACACATATTAAACTTTGTATGTGCACGTTCTTAATTTGTACGTATGCATATATAAATAAACTGAATCGGCGAAGCATGCATGTCTTTTCTTGAATTGAAGTCGCTTTGCAAGAATTTTGGCGGTCTTCGCGCCGTCGATGATTTCACGCTTACAATTGAGGAGGGCAGCCTGAACGCTCTCGTCGGGCCGAATGGCTGCGGGAAATCAACCCTCTTCAACCTGATCACCGGGGTCTTAAAACCCGATACCGGCCATATCCAGTTCAAGGGCCAAGATATCACGGGCTGGGCGCCGCACAAAATTGCACGCCTCGGTATTGGCCGCAAGTTCCAGGTGCCCGCCATATTTGAAGAATTGACGATCCGTGAGAACCTGATCATCGCGGCCAGAAACAATGGCCAGCGGGCAGAAATTGACGGTATCCTCGCGCAGATTAACCTGACCGAAGCCGCGTCCATACTGGCAGGGGAACTCGCCCATGGCCAGAAACAATGGCTCGAAATCGGATTGTTGCTGGCCCAGGCCCCGTCCCTGATCCTGCTTGATGAGCCAACCGCCGGGATGACTGCTGCAGAAACCCGTGCAACTGCCGAACTGATAACCCGGATCAACCGGGAGCGGGCGATGACGGTGCTTGTGATCGAGCATGACATGGGTTTTATCGAGCATCTCGCCTGCCCGCTTCATGTGATGTCGAAGGGGCAGGTCCTGAAATCGGGGAACTTCACAGAAATCCGTAACGACGCCGAAGTAAAGGCTCTCTACTTCGGCCAAGCGGCGGCGGTGGCAAATGCTTGAGATAGAAAATCTCTCCGCGGGCTATGGCGAGGCTTTGGTCCTTCGTGATTTTTCCTGCCGCATCGACTCTGGAAAGGTGAGCGCCCTTATGGGCCGTAACGGCATGGGGAAGACAACCCTGATGAAAACCATCATGGGACTGATCCGGGCAAAATCGGGCCGTATCATGGTTGACGGCGTGGCCATTGAGAAGCTGACGACCCATCAAATTTCCCGTATCGGCATGGGCTATGTGCCACAAGGCCGCGAGATTTTCGCCGATTTCACCGTCGCGGAAAACCTGCGTCTCAGCCTTCTCGGTCATGAGGGCGGGAATGTTCTGACGCTTGAACAAATATATGACTGGTTTCCGATCCTGAAAGAGAGGGCGGAGCAACGCGCCGGAACTTTTTCAGGTGGACAGCAACAAATCCTCGCCATTGCGCGGGCGTTGATCGGAGGGCCGAAAATGCTCCTCCTCGACGAACCGACAGAAGGCATTCAGCCCAGCATCGTCCATGAAATCGGCGTTCAACTTAGCCACATTGCCCGTGAGACCGGCCTCAGCATTCTGATCGTGGAACAGAATGTCGATATGGTTCGCACCCTCGCTGATGAAGTGCTTTTCATGGAGAACGGGGTGATCAAGGAGTGCTGTGATATAGAAGCGCTGCGTCAGGATGACAGCCTGCTGCACCGTTATCTCTCGGTATAGGATATTAATCTAATGAGTGAACTTATTCCCATAATATTGGATGTTAGCTCCTATATTCTGATCCTGGTTCTAGTTGCACTTGGGTTAATGATCGTTTTCGGCATGATGGGCGTGATCAATATGGCCCATGGGGAACTGTTCATGATCGGCGCCTATGTGACGGTGGCTGCGCAAGGCGCGGGCCTCCCCTTAATGGCCGGCGTTCTTCTCGCCCCTGTAGTCGTTGGTTTTCTTGGCCTTCTGATCGAGGCCGCTTTGGTCCGCCATATCTATCTCCGGCCACTCGATACCATACTGGCGACCTGGGGCCTTTCCATTGCGCTAAAGCAGCTCGTGGTGCTCACTTTCGGGCCGGAATCCCACAGTGTCACCCTGCCCATTGATGGTAGCCTCGAAATCGGTGCGTTTAGTTATCCGCTTTATCGCCTGCTCCTGATGGCAACGTCGATCCTTCTTATCGGTGGGACCTTCTGGCTCTTTACCCGCACGGATTTCGGCCTGATGGCCCGCGCCGTGATTGCCCGCCCAGACACCGCCGCCTCGCTCGGGATTGACACCCGGCGGATGTATCGGTGGAGCTTCGTGATCGGCACCGCGCTTGCTGGTCTCGCCGGGGCTCTCGTCGCGCCGATCATCAGCGTCGATCCGCAGATGGGCCTCGGCTATCTGGTGCCGGGCTTCCTCTCCATCCTTGTCGGCGGGGCTGGGCCACTCGCCGGGGTGCTGGTGGGCGGTGCCGTTGTCGGCGGGGTGAATAACCTGCTCGCGATCTGGATATCGCCGGTCGCCGCATTGATAACAGTCTATATCATCGCCATCCTGATCATTCGGCTGAAACCCGAAGGCATTATGGGAGGGCGCCGTGCGAAATAACCTGATCGCCCTTCTGGTGTTTGCCATCCTTGCTGCAGCGCCGATCCTCATCGGCGGCTACTGGACGGGACAGCTCACCGCCTACCTTGTCTATGGTCTGCTCGCCATGTCCCTGTCGCTAGTCTGGGGATATGGCGGCATCCTCTGCTTCGGGCAGGCGATGTTCTTCGGGATTGGCGGCTATATCATGGCCGTCCTGACCAAGGGCATGATCGCGCCGGAATTGACCAGCAGCTATCTCGGACTAATCGCCGCCATGGCAGGATCGGCGTTGTTCGCCCTCGCACTCGGTTATTTCCTGTTCGCGGGCCGAGGGATCAGCGGGGCCTATCTCGCCATCATCACCCTCGCCATGGCGCTGGTGCTGGAACGTCTGATGAACAACTGGTACGCGCTTGGTGGTTATAACGGCCTGCTCAATGTCCCGCCAATCAAACTCACCTTCTTCGGTGCGAGCTATGAGCTTTGGGATCGGACGGCAACATTCTATGCCGGCCGCGCCGTTGTTGCCCTCGTCTATTTTCTTGTCACATGGTTGTTGAGCTCCGCCTATGGCCTGAAATTGACCGCGAGCCGTACCCATCCGGATCGGCTGGCCTCCCTTGGCTATAATGTGCTCACCATCCGGCTTTCGGTTTTTGCGCTGAGCGCCGCCATTGCCGGGTTGGCAGGCGCCATCTTTGTCACGCTGGATGGGTTTGCGTCCCCCACCCTGATCGGTTTTACCCTCTCGACTGATGCGCTTATCTGGGTAGCGTTCGGGGTCAAGGAGATGCTACTCGCGGCATTTCTTGGTGCAATCCTCACCCGCACAGCGGAAAGCTGGCTCTCAGAGATTTTCGGGGAGTATTGGATCCTGATTCTCGGGATCGCCTTCATGATCAGCGTTGTCCTACTGCCGAAGGGCTTACTGGCCACTCCACTCGAAAAACTGACTGGGGGAAAAGGCAGATAGGCGCGCTAAAATAGTCTGGTCCCCAGGAAGACGGGGCTTAATTATTTTGCAAAGATCTGATTTCATAATAATAGAGTATAAGATGCAACCAAGGGTC
>CALEMG010000567.1 GCA_937910835.1 uncultured Alphaproteobacteria bacterium
ACCGTGGAACATGGCGAAGATGCCGTTAATATCACCTGCACAAATGAGCTTCTTAACGGACCCTACGACCTATTGATTGCGGCGGATGGGATTAACTCCCTTGTACGCCAGAAAAATTACGAGGGGCAAGAAATGCTCATCGATCATAATGTTATCGGTTGGCGATTTGTTGTCCCTTACCCTGAGCACGCCTTTCAACCATTGCATATGATCGGACAGACAGATCTCCTCACGATCTACCCCCTCCGCGACGACGTACTCTATTGTTACGGTCATGCGTATGAGGATCTAAATGATATCGTTCTGGGGGAGAACGCACAGGAGAATATTAAGAAGGTTTTCTCGGATTACCGCGGACCGGTTCCGCATATTCTATCCCAGATCGACGACGTTGAAATTATGACAAACCGTCTGAAATCCGTTGTTAAGCCATGTTTCTTTGACCGGCGCGTTGCTTTCGTCGGCGACGCGGCCAACGGATGCTGCCCGTTGATCCAGCAAGGCGCCGCAATGGCCCTTGCCGACAGCCGCTGCCTCGCCGATGCATTGGCCATGCAAAATGTCGATCAGGCACTGATAACCTACCAGGAAAAAAGAGAGCGAAAGGTCGAGCGAACTATCCGCTTTGCCGACGCTCCGCTCAGTCATCTACAAAATATGCAAAGCTGGGTTGGCAGGGGCATACGCGATCTGAAGATCAGGGCTATGGGTCCACCGGATGTCAACGCCTGGAAAAAGCTCGCGACGGATCGGCTGTTTCTGTCCTGATTAGAAGTGTTCGGTATTCACGGCATAAGAAAAGCCCCTTGAAAGAAATATTCAAGGGGCTTTCCGCTTGAGGGTCAATTATGTGGCTTTGGCACTCTCTGAAACTGTCGTTCCAAGCTTAGCGGCGATGCCTTCCGCATAGGCTGGATCAGCTTTATAAAAATGGCCTAGCTGTCGCTGAACTATTTCCTCTGGCACCCCCTGCATTGCAGCGGCAATATTGGAGAAGAGCCGATCCTTCTCTCCCGCATCGAACAGATTAAAGAGCGCCCGCGGCTGAGCATAATCATCGTTGCCTTCCCGGTGATCATACCGATCCGCATCGCCGGAAATTTTATATGGTGGCTCGTGATAGCTCCCGTCTTCCACCGGCCCGCTCATCGAGTTGGGCTCGTAATATGCATCCGGATTGCCGGTATCGTTTTGGAAGAACCGCATTGCCCCATCCTTATGGTAATGATGCACGGCAGATTTCGGTGCATTGACCGGCAACGCTTCATAATGCGTGCCAAGACGATGACGATGTGCATCCGCATAGGAGAAGATGCGCGCCTGCAGCATTTTATCCGGACTAAAGCCAATCCCCGGCACAACGTTGGACGGACTGAAGGCCGCCTGCTCAATCTCTGCGAAGTAATTGTCAGCGTTACGGTTCAACTCCATCTCACCAACTTCGATCAACGGATAGTCCCCATGGGGCCAGACCTTGGTCAGATCGAAGGGATTGTAGGGCGTCTTATCGGCATCCGCTTCTGGCATTACCTGAACATTTACAGTCCATTTTGGAAATTCACCGCGCTCGATGGTGCCAAACAACTCTTCCTGATAAGTCTCACGGGACTCGCCGACAATTTTTGTGGCCTCTTCATTTGTATAATGCTTATGACCTTGTTTTGTTTTGAAGTGGAACTTGATCCAGAAGCGTTCTCCATCCTCATTCCAAAAACTGTAGGTATGCGAGCCATATCCATTCATATACATCGGTGCTACAGGCAAGCCGCGATCGGACATCAGGATCGTCACCTGATGCAGGCTTTCGGGTGATAAGGACCAGAAATCCCACATCGCGGTTGGTGAGCGCAAATTGGTACGCGGATGACGCTTTTGCGTATGGATAAAATCCGGGAATTTCAACGGGTCGCGCACGAAGAAGACCGGCGTATTGTTACCGACCAGGTCCCAGTTACCTTCCTCTGTGTAGAATTTAAGGGCGAACCCGCGCACATCCCGCTCGGCATCTGCCGCCCCCTGCTCACCGGCTACTGTCGAAAATCTGGCAAGCATCGGGGTTTTCTTGCCCACTTCAGAAAAGATCTTCGCGCGTGTATACTAGCTGATGTCGTGAGTTACCGTAAATGTACCATGCGCGCCCCACCCCTTGGCATGCACAACGCGCTCAGGGATACGTACCCTAATCAGATCAGACAGATTATCAATCAGTTGATAATCCTGCATGAGGAGAGGTCCGCGCGCACCTGCTGTGAGGGAATTCTGATTATCACTGACCGGAGCCCCGGCCGTTGTCGTCATGGTTTTGCGTTTTGACATGGTATCTCTCCAAAGAATTCACTTGTGTGGTGTTATCAAGACATAGAAGTAATTAGAACTATTCTAAATAATGTCAAGGCACTGTAAGATTTATTTCTCAGATCAATTTCTTTAGGTCATTGGGATGCCACGGCGCACGCGCCAAAGTTTGACTGGTTTGACACTTGACCCATCTCCAAAATTAACAAATTATAGATTCCTAATGTGACCAGTGTGAGGACGAGAGATGCTCCGTCATAGACTAAGCGCAATCCTGATCATACTGACATCCTTCTGGAGCTTGTCGAGCGCAGCACAGGAAGAAACGAAGGTCGGGCTTGAGCTCGTATTACTCGCCGACGCAACCGGCTCCATCGATGACGCCGAAATTTTATTCCAACGGGAAGGCTATGCCAAAGCCATTACCGACCCGAATGTAATTTCAGCCATTCAAACTACAATTTATGAGAGGATCGCAGTCACTTACGTAGAATGGGGGGATTCTAACTCACAAGATATTGTAGTGGGATGGCAAATTATCGACAATCTGGAAAGCGCACAGAAGTTTGCGAAAGAATTACTGCAACGTCCCAGAAGAGCGCAGGGTTTCAACGCCATTGGCACAGCGCTACTATTCGGGAAAAGCCTTATTGAAAACAATAATTTTTGGGGCTTCCGTCGGGTTATTGATATTTCCGCGGATAGCGCCAATAATTGGAGCGGACCTCCGATAGAACTTGCCCGCCAGGAAGTTGTCGCCGCTAACATTACCATCATCGGCCTTGCGGTGCTTTGCCGTTATGGGTCCGGTCGCCCCAACA
>CALEMG010000568.1 GCA_937910835.1 uncultured Alphaproteobacteria bacterium
AGTTGATGAATAGGCATGATGGCTTTTCCCAGAACTACCGAGAGTTCCACGTCAACGCCTTCTATCGCCTTGTCTTCCTCGCTCATGCCTATACATTCCTGTAAACCGAAGTTAGGCCATTATCAACGATCAGGGTTAACAGGATATTAATGTAACGCGATGCTGGCAAATATTGCTGTTTTGCCGGAAAATGCTATATAGCGAGCATGCAGGAAATTGAATGGAAAATCTCTGACGCTCCGATCCCTTATGAAGAGGCGCTTGCTGCAATGGAAGCGCGGGTCGCCGCTATCCGGGAAGGAACGGCGCGGGAGCTTGTCTGGCTGCTGGAGCATCCACCGCTTTATACCGCTGGCACCAGCGCCGATACGGCAGATTTAAAGGACCCGGAACGGTTCCCTGTCTATAACGCCGGGCGCGGCGGACAATATACGTACCATGGACCCGGACAGCGGATCGCCTATGTGATGCTGGACTTAAAGAAGCGCAATGCGGATATCCGTGCCTATGTCCAGGATCTAGAGAATTGGGTCATCGACCTGCTGGCACAATATCAGATCAAGGGAGAGAAACGCTGCGAGCGAGTTGGCGTCTGGGTCGACCGGGGCTTCCGCGAGGATAAAATCGCCGCCATCGGGGTCAGGGTGCGCCGCTGGGTAAGTTTTCACGGCATCTCGATCAATGTGGATCCCGATCTCAGCCATTATGAGGGGATTGTCCCCTGCGGCATCGCCGAACATGGAGTGACCTCCCTCGTCGATCTTGGAATTCCGGTCAGCATGGCCGAGGTCGACACGGAACTGAAGGCCGCCTTTAAACGGGTGTTTCTGAAGGACGGCGACCTCGGCACACTCGTGCCTGAGGCCGCCTGAGACTTATTCGAATTCCAGAATAATATCATCCACCGCCAGGACATCACCTGCGCCGGCCTTCACGGCGGAGACAACGCCATCCTGCTCGGCACGGAGGATATTCTCCATCTTCATTGCCTCGACCACCGCAAGGGCCTGACCCGCCTTCACTTCGTCGCCTTCATTGACATTGACGGCGACGATCATGCCCGGCATCGGGCAAAGAAGGAATTTCGACATATCCGGCGCCACCTTAACCGGCATGATTTCGGCGAGCGCCGCAGCATTCGGTGTCCGTACCGACAGATCAACTTCGGCACCGCCGTGGGTCAAACGGATCGCCCCCCGGAAGAGGGAAACTTGCGCAATCATCTTGACGCCATTGACCTTGGCCTTGATCCGGCGCTTGCCCGGTTCCCATTTTGAGCGGACAGCAATAACGCGCTCCCCGATCTTCACATCAATCCCGCCTTTGGCGTCTTCGGCGAAAATCTCAGTGGATTTTTCCTTGCCCTCGCTCACGATCCATTCTTCAGCAGTTTTCGTAACCACATCTTTCAGCGACCGGCTGACGGAACGCAGATGAATGAGCGTAGCGATGGCGGTCAGATTCTCATAGGTTTCATCGCTGAGCGGCGCGCCATGGAACCCCTCAGGGTATTCCTCGGCGATAAAGCCGGTGGTCAGCTTGCCCGCCTTGAATCGCGGATGGTTGCAAACCGCATTCAAGAAGTTGATGTTATGAGCGATGCCGCTCACCTCATAGGCATCCAGCGCGCGGCCCATTTCCTCAATCGCCTCGTTCCGATCCTTCCCGTAGGTGACCAGCTTAGCGATCATCGGATCGTAGAACATGGTGATCTCGGAGCCTTCGGTCACACCCGTATCAACCCGGACATTATCGCCCTTCGGCACCTTGTAACGGCTCAGACGGCCGATGGACGGCAGGAAACCACGGTAAGGGTCTTCGGCATAGAGACGGCTTTCCAGCGCCCAGCCAGTGAGCGTGATGTCCTTCTGCGTCAGGCTCAGCTTCTCGCCATAGGCGACGCGGATCATCTGCTCGACCAAGTCGATCCCCGTGATCAGCTCCGTCACAGGATGCTCGACCTGCAGGCGGGTATTCATCTCCAGGAAATAGAAGCTCTTGTCGCTGCCGACGATAAACTCGACCGTCCCGGCAGAATGATAGTCCACCACCTTGGCCAGCGCTACCGCCTGCTCACCCATGGCTTTACGGAGGTCTTCATCGACGAAGGGGCTCGGTGCCTCCTCAATAACTTTTTGGTGCCGCCGCTGGACGGAGCATTCACGCTCCCCGAGATAAAGGCATGTGCCGTGTTTGTCGGCCAGCACCTGGAGTTCGATATGGCGCGGAGCGACAACAAACTTCTCAATGAAGATCCGGTCATCGCCGAAAGACGCCGTGGCTTCAGCTTTCACCGCCGGA
>CALEMG010000569.1 GCA_937910835.1 uncultured Alphaproteobacteria bacterium
CGGCGGCGGCCCACCAGACAAGAATCCCCGGTCTTGCGATTAGCGGCACTAAAAGCAGCGTTACCGGAATAAAGAGAAAGCGGACCGGCGACTGGTTGGGAACTTGTAAAGTTGGTGCCGAACCGGAGATAATTGGGGCAAGAATGAGGAGGATTAGCAAAAAGGAAATCAGCGCGAGATTTACATTTCGGTGTCCAAATCTCTGCAACAGGATGGAGAAAATCAAGACAGCGAACAGGAGATGGATTACCTGAAGAAATTTGAGGGTGCCGCCAAATCCGCTGAAAATGGATAACTCGCCGGCCGTGGAGATCAGCCTGTTCAGATACACGCCATATTCCGGTATCGATTTCAGGGTGTCAGGCGGAATGATTGTCGACATCAGCCCGTGCCCGATAACCCCTGTCCAGTGATGATCGAGCCCCCAGAGAAAACCGTCTGAGACGACAAATTTCGCCTGTAACGGCAGAATGAAATAGAAGAAAAAAACGCTAAGGGCTATGGCGGAAAGAATAAATTTCCCTTTGACTGAGTCGCTGCTTGCAAGCAGAAATGCAAATACAATCAGGCATCCAACCACAGTCAGGAACGCCCGCTTTTCGGTGATGGCGCCAAGATAGTTAAAGAACAACGGCAGCGCCAGCATCAGAATAAGCACCGACACAATGGTTTCAAGCAGTAATCTGCGGGTTTCTCTGAATTTGCGGAAATACGGAAAGGCGAGCTGTCGCCGCGTTATTGCCACGCAGAACGCCGTTGCAAACAGGACCGCCGCGTACAACATATAGATATGCCGCTGGAACGCTGTATCGTCGAAGTCATAAAGCCTTGCATGCTCGGCTGTATAAACGGGTAGCGGTCCGGATAAGAGGGTCAATAGATAGGCGGCGACAGCGCAGACGAACAGCGCATAGAACATGAAGAAAATTCGGCGCCTGTCGAAATTTTCTGCAAACCGGACACAACCGTAGAATACTGGCTGTACTACAATCAGGAAAACCGAGGACGTGCTGTAATTTTTAAGAAACTGACTTACCTTTTCCATGCCACGTCCTGATATCCGCCCCTATCGTCCGAAGTTGATTTTCACCCGGTTTAGCGGGCGCTTCTCCTGCCGGTTCGGTTTCAGATTTAACTCGACAACCAGCATCAGGAAAACTTTCACCACTTCAACCATGTTCCGGATGTTGATAGTGCTCCTGGTGGGTTCATCCGCCTGCAGATAGATCGGGACTTCGGCGAACTCGACCCCCTTGGTCAGCAATTTCACATTGAGTTCGGAAATGATCGAGAAACGATTGGACGTCAGGTTCAGGAGTTTAACCTGCTCGGTCGGCCAGATGCCGGGTCCGTTAAGATATCCCACAGACGTTCCGAAGAAGATATTGTGCAATATCTGGTATATCGCCGAGACGATCTGGCGACCGATCGGTCGTACTTCCTTGTTAATGGGCACCGTCAGAATCAGTTCCGCCGCGTCCTTGAAATGCAGCATCAGGCTCAAGGATGACATGCTGATATCATTATCGCCGGGAACAATGATAAATTGCGGCATCGAGGCTTTATGGATACCGTCGACTATGGAACGGCCAAGGCCCATATTGTCTTCATGATAAATCGGCAGGATTTTCGGATCATCTGCCGCCAGCTTAGCAATAATGTCCCGGGAATCGTCCATGCTGCCGTCGTCGATGGCGATTATTTCATAGTCGTCGATTTCGTGCGTCCCGGTGACGCTCCGGATCGTTTCCATCGTGTCGATAATGGCGTGGCCTTCATTAAAGGCAGGGACAATAAAGCTGATCATGGCCGCGCCATCTATTTGTTAACTTCATGGGCCTTTGCGGCCAGCCACTGCATGATATAGTGCATGACAATCAGTTGGGTGTCTTCCGATATCTGCATGTCGTCGATGTCGAAATGGATTGAATGCTGCGCAAGTGCCTTGGCAGTTCCGCCGCTGTATCCCAAAATGGAAAAGGTCTTCAGACCGTTGTCATTCGCATACTCAAGCGCTCGAAGGATATTTGCCGAATTTCCGCTTCCTGACAGCACAAGCAGGACATCTCCCGGCTGTGCATAGACGGCCAATTGCTTGGCGAAGATCTCATCATATCCTTCGTCATTCGCAAGGCAGGTGACGATCGCCGTGTTTGCCGACAATGCATGCGCGCGTAGGCCTTTTCCGCTTTTCCGGTCGATGCCATAAATCATGTCATTCGCAATATGAACGGCGTTGCCGGCACTGCCGCCGTTGCCACAGAGGAAAAATTGATTTCCATTTTTCCAAGCGGCAAGCAGGCTATGACAGAGCGCTGTGATCTTCTCCTCATCAGCGGCCAGCAGTGCGCCGCTTAAACGCTTACCGTAGTCGGAAAAAGAAAGGCTCATTAAGTTCAACTCTGTTGTGGTTGGCTTCACGCGCTTTTCGCCATTTTTTCCATCCAGCGAAGATTATACCAACGGTCTTCGTCCATCAGATCGCGGCGCTGGTAGGAAGCGATGACTTCGGTGATCGCATCATTAACGCTCTTTTCCGGCTGGAACCCTGCCGCTAATATGCGATCGGAATTCACACGGTAGGACCGGGGATCATTTGACGGCGTGACTTCAATCTCGCAGGGGATTTTCGCGGCTATGCGTTCGGCGATTTCGATAATCTTCAGATTTTCGAACCCGGCGTTATAGACGCCTGTAACTTGTGGATTATCGAGCAGGAAAATATAGAGCCGGGCAATGTCGTCGATATGGATGTTGGGCCTGACCTGCTCGCCGCCAAAGACAGTGATTTTGCCATTTTTGAGCGCTTGCATCGTCAGCATGTTGACGGAAACATCCAGTCGCATTCTGGGGGAAACGCCGCAAACTGTCGCCGGGCGTACGATCTGGACACACATCTGGTCCGCGTAACTTAACATGACCCGTTCCGCTACCATTTTCGTTTTATTATATTCTGAAATCGGCAGAAGTTCGAGATCTTCGGTAACATGCTCTTCTTCTTTGACACCATAGACACTGCCGGAGGAGGCATAGATAAATCGTTTTATACCTGCGCGCGCGGCGTTATCCGCAAGCTGCATGGTGGCAAGGGCGCTTATTTCCCATGTTAATTTGGGATCCAGGTCGCCGCAGGGGTCATTGGCGACGGAGGCCAGATGAATGATAGCATCTATACCTTCAAGCAGGGCGGTATCGAAAAACCGGACGTCGCCTTGTACAACTGTCAAGGCATCATGTTCAGGAAGGAACTGGCCAAACCATTGGATATCATAAGCGATGACCTCATGACCGAGTTTCAGAAGTTTGGGAACCAGTACCGATCCTTTGTATCCGCAAGCCCCTGTTACCAATAATCGCATGAGAAATCCCTGCTGTTTGGACGACGACAACAAACCAGAAATAGCTCCGGCAGCGCCTTCCACCTCCACTTGTCAAAAGTGGAAAACTGTGTAACACAGGTTGAAATTAATGCAAATCAGAATGTGAAATCCAATCATCCATTGCGACAGTCGGGATAAGTTTTCCATAGTTTAACGACATCGTTCGCAGAGGGGATAAGGCAGTTGGTGTGACGGCTCCGAAAACAGTATTTATTGCGGCGATCTCAAGTGATATCGGCGGTCGGCTTGCGGAGCTCTATCTTGATGCGGGATATCGGGTTATCGGCACCTTTCGTCAACGGCAACATGTTCGGCATCTTGAAAAACGCGCCGATGTACATCTCATTCATTGCGATATCGGCAATGATAGGGATCTTGAAGCGGTCTCCAGCTATTTCTCTGAAAGCGGCTTTGTCTGGGATCATTTTATTTCGGCGGTGGGGCTTCTTTCGCCGATTGGAAAATTTACTGAGGTTTCCTGCAACGACTGGAAAAAGTCTGTCACGGTGAATTCCCTGCAGCAACTTGGGCTTTTGCATTGCCTCGCTCCTTTCCGTCGGCCTGAAGAAGTTGCAAAA
>CALEMG010000570.1 GCA_937910835.1 uncultured Alphaproteobacteria bacterium
AAAATCGAAGATAGCGGGGTGACCGAGAATTACGCTCTTGCCGGTTTGCCGCTGACGGCCCGATATGATTCCACAAATGACCTTTTGGATCCGCCAAAAGGTCGGCGTTTCGCCGCATCTCTCGTGCCGTATCTTGGGCTCAATGACGATACGCCCGATTTTATCCGGTTCGAGATGGATGGTTCCACCTATTATTCTGTACTGGAAAAGGACCGCCTTGTCCTCGCTGCCCGCGGTAAAATCGGCTTGATGGCGGGAGATAGTGCAGGCTCGATCCCCGCCAACAAGCGGTTTTATGCAGGCGGCGGCGGCTCTGTCCGCGGATACAAGTATCAGACAGTCGGCCCTCTCGACGCCAGTAATGATCCGATTGGCGGGCGATCCCTTTTGGAGGTCGGTTTTGAGGCGCGAACTCGTATCACCGACAGCATCGGCCTTGTTCCTTTTATCGAGGGCGGCAATGTCTATGAGAGCATGGCGCCGGATTTCTCCGGGGAATTCCTCTGGGGCGCCGGCCTCGGTTTTCGCTATTTTACAGCAATCGGCCCGATCCGCTTTGATGTTGCCGTGCCGCTTAACCGGCGCAGGAATGTGGATGACGCCTATCAGTTTTATATCAGTATCGGTCAGGCCTTCTGATGACACGAAAGAAGCTTATCGCGGCGATTATCTGCGCGCCTTTCCTGATCCTGTTGCTCGTCATTGCGGGCGGTTACGCATTTTTGCAAACGGATAGTGGTCGCGCGTTGCTGGCCTCTCAAATCGAGAAAGCCGCCTCGACCCCCGGTGAATTCGAGGTAAAGCTTGGTTCGCTTGAAGGAAATGTCTTCAGCGACTTCTCGATTGACGAAGTGCGCCTTCGGGATGCAGCGGGAGAATGGCTGAGCTTGGAGGATATCGCTGTCTCCTGGTCACCGTTCGATCTCATTTCCGGCACGCTGTCCATTCACGCCGTGACCGCGAAATCTCTCATCGTTGATCGCCAGCCGGACTTTCCACCTTCCGGGGAAGAAGGCGAGGGTTCCGGGAACATACCCTCACTGCCCGTTGATATCCGGCTGTCGCGATTTGAGATCGCAGAGATTAAAATCGCCGAGCCTGTTGTCGGGCAGTCGGCGGACCTCGCCCTTCTGATGAATTTCAACGCGAAGATCGACGATGTTATTCACAGCGAGATCAAGCTGACGGAGCTGAACGGTCCGGGCGCTCTTCTGACTGGCGGCGTGGATTTTGATCCGTCGCGCGAGACCCTTGCCGTAGACGTAAAGCTGGACGAGCCAGAAGGCGGCCTTATCTCCCGCCTCCTGGCCTTGCCTGGCTATCCGGCAATCCGAATGGACCTGGTCGGCAATGGTGCCCTTAATGCCTGGCGAGGGCAATTTAGCGCGAGCGCGGGCAAGCTTTTTGACGCCGACTTTGCCATTGCGACGCAAGGGGCGGAGAAGATCAATATCGATCTGAAAGGGGGCGGCGCGCTGGATCAATCGCTTGCGGCGGATATTCCGCTCATCGACGATTCACGGATTTCTGTTTCCGCCTCGTTGATCTTTGATATGGAAAGTACCGAAGTGACCCTCTCGAGCTCGAATATCGAGAATGCGGTTCTGCAGCTGCGGGCGAGCGGTAAGGTTGACCCGTCAAATGAGACCATCAATCTGGCAGTAAAAACTGCGTTGCGGGAGACAGCGCCAGTCAATGACCTGATTGCGCCGGCGGCCATTAGTGATGGCACGCTCGATCTCGATATTCTTGGCACCTTTGACAAGGTGACGGCCAATGCGATTTTAACGGCAGGCGATCTGGATATCGACAATAGCCTTGCCGCTAAATCGCTGACCGGCACTTTCACATCGGAGCTCGACCTTGCCGCATTGACAAGCGTGCCGGTTACCGGCTCTGCTGCACTTGTCAGCCTCTCAAAACTTCCGGGTGAGGTTGCTGACCTCGTAGGTGAAAATCTCGATATCGATTTTGAGATGGATTATGGGATTGAGGACGAGAAGCTCATCCTTTATTCCTTACGCCTTCTCGGTGCGCATGTCAGCGCAGAGAGCCAGGGGGAGCTTAATATTGCGGATCTCGGCGCGAGTGCCGATGTGTCGCTAACGATTGACGACATTTCTCATATTGCCCCGATAAATGGGAAGCTGTTGGCCGATCTGACACTTTCCAGTGCGGATGTCAGTCGGACACTGACCGGGCAACTCATGGCAAAAACGGAGAAGCTTGATCTGGGGGAGGCGAACCTCACTTCTCTGGTTGGGGGCGGGCCAACGCTCGCGCTTTTGCTGGACCTCGATCTTGCGCAGGAATTGCTTTCCCTCTCCGATATTAGGCTTGCGACGGGGGGCGGAGACGTTCGGGGGCAAGCAAGCTTGCCTCTCGCCTTTGATGCCATCGATGCAGATCTGGTAGCAACACTACCCAGTCTTGCAAAATTGAACGATCTCGCGGGTATATCGCTTGCCGGAAATGCAGAACTCTCGGCGCGGTTATCGGGAACGCACGAGGATCCGTCAATCAAAGGGGACGTCAAGGTGAGCGATCTTCAGGTTGATGGCACATTATTGGGGCTAATTGAGGCGAATTATAATGCTTCGGCGCTGACGGTGTCGCCCGCCGGAGATTTTTCCGCGCAGCTGCATCATGAGAGTTTGACGGTGGGCGCGGAAGCTCAGTTTGCCATGCCCGAATTCAATCGGCTGGAATTGACGGATATTCTCCTCTCTGAGCGGAGCAATAAGGTCACTGGTGAGATCACTGTTCCTTTTGATGGAACGCCGCTCGATGGCCTTGTGAAGGGAAAGATTCCGGACCTTGCTACGGTCGCCGCGTTGATGGAAGAGACTGCGGCAGGGTCGCTCAATTTCGTGGCCACGCTTTCGGATGCCGCCGGGAAGCAGTCTGTCAAGGCCACGCTGGATGCGAATAAACTCCAACTGGTGTCAGCGGATATCAGTGCGGTAAAAACCTCTGCCAATATTGATGTAACGGATGCATTCGGCTCGCCGTCGCTAAAAGCTGATGCGAAATCTGAGAGTGTCGTTGCGTCCGGACAGCAGTTAAAAGAACTATCGGTAAGCGCAAAGGGCAATTTAACGGACATCGACTATCGGTTTGACCTAACGCGTGGTTTGGAACCGGAACTACAGCTTATCGGAAGTGGAACGCTGGCCCTTGCCGAGTCACTGATAAAACTAAGGCT
>CALEMG010000571.1 GCA_937910835.1 uncultured Alphaproteobacteria bacterium
AATGTCGGCATTGATTTCCAATCGTTTCATCTGATCACGACTATGACGGCGTTGGAAAATGTGGCTATTCCGCTGGAGTTGGCAGGAGAAAAAGAGGCCTTCTCTGTTGCGACATCCCGGCTAGAGGCTGTCGGCCTTGCGGATCGGGCCACGCATTATCCAGCGCAACTCTCCGGTGGGGAGCAGCAGCGGGTAGCGCTCGATAATGCGTTCCGTCTGCACGAGAAAGAGGGCACGACCATGGTATTGATTACCCATGATGATGTGCTGGCTCGCAAATGCACACATCAAATCCGGCTTGAAGATGGGCGCGTTGTTTCACGAGAAACAAGTCAGGAAGAGGTGCTGGCGGGTGAATAGGGGGCAAAATCCGGAATCTCTCGCGCTTGCCTTGAAGCTCGCCCGGCGGGATCTGCGCGGTAATCTAAAGGGCTTTCGCATTTTTTTGGCCTGCCTCATCTTGGGGGTGGCTGCTATTGCGGGCGTGGGCACGCTTTCAAGTTCGATCACTGCGGGCTTGCGAGCAAATGGCCAGGTTATTCTCGGTGGGGATATCGATATTCGTCTGACCCATCGTGGCGCCGAAGAAGACGAGCGGCAATGGATTGAGGAGCAGGGTCGTGTTTCCGATGTGCAGACATTGCGGGCCATGGTCCGGGATTTATCGACTGATCGACGTACTCTCTCCGAACTGAAGGCAATCGACTATGCCTATCCTTTGTTCGGTGCTTTGACCTTGACGCCAGAGTCCGGATCGGAGCAACCTGAGGCACTTTTACAGGAAAAAGACGGGCTCTTTGGTGTCCTCATTGAACAAAGTTTGAGTGACCGCCTTGAGCTCCCGCTGGGCGGGCAGGTCAGGATTGGGGAGCTTAATTTTGAGGTGCGTGGCATTGTCTTATCGGAGCCCGACAAGGCGTCGCAGGGAATGGCCCTCGGTCCGCGCACGAGTATTTCTTCCGCTGCATTGAACGAAACCGGCCTTGTTCAGCCGGGCAGTCTGATCCGCTATCATTACCGTATTGCCCTCGCGCCCGAGAATACGGTCCCCGAATTTTATGAAGATGTGAAGGCCGCCTTTCCTGATGCCGGATGGCGTGTGCGGGATGCCTCCAACGGGGCGCCGGGCATCAAGCGCTTTGTCGATCGGGTGGCGCTCTTCCTGACGTTGGTTGGGCTTACGGCGCTAGTCGTTGGCGGCGTTGGCGTCGGCAATGCGGTCCGGGCGTATCTTGAAGGAAAGATCACCACGATCGCGACATTGAAATGCCTGGGTGCCAGCAGCAGCTTCATCTTCCGGGTCCATTATCTACAGGTATTAATCCTCGCCATCGCGGGCTCATTGATCGGGCTCCTGCTCGGTGTTGGCGGGTCGGTCATCGCGGCACAATATCTCGCTAGTAGCTTGCCGGTTCCGCCGGAAATCACCATTAACGCCGGACCGTTGCTTCTGGCAACTGCCTATGGTTTGCTGACGGCGACACTGTTCACAATCTGGCCTTTGGCGCGCGCGCGGGAAACGCCGGCGGCGGCGCTGTTTCGGGATGTGGTATCCGCGCATAAGCGCCCGCGTCCGATTTATCTGATAACGCTTGGGGCCTGCTTTGCGCTTCTTGTCGCTCTTGCCGTTCTAACCAGTCAGGAAACCTGGTTCGCTTTCGTCTTTACGATTTCCATTATCGGGATATTCGCTGTCTTGATACTGGTAGGGTACGGCGTGCAGTTCGTTGCACGACGGCTTCCTCGCTCCCGCATCCCGTCATTACGCCTTGCGATCGCCAACCTCTATCGTCCTGGGGCAGCCACGAACAGCGTTATCCTTTCCATGGGGCTTGGGCTCACGCTTTTTGTCACTGTGGCATTGATCGAAGGTAACCTCACCCGTCAGGTGCAGGAGCAATTGCCGGAGAAAGCACCGGCCTTTTTCTTCATTGATATTCAGTCAAATCAGCTGGATGACTTTGTAGCGACAGCAGAGTCAGTCCGCGAAGTCAGTGAGGTCAACCACGTTCCAAATATGCGCGGCCGTATTATCGAGGTGGATGGCGTTCCGGCTGATGAGGTCAAAGTCGCACCAGAGGCTCGCTGGGCGCTTCGTGGTGACCGAGGGCTCACCTACTCGGCGGCACCACCGGATGGTGCGGTTGTGGTGGCTGGAAGCTGGTGGCCTGAAGATTATAGCGGGCCTCCCCTTGTCAGCATGGACCGCGAGATTGCGCAGGGCATGGGGGTTGGTATCGGTGACAGCTTGACCGTCAATGTGATGGGCCGGGAAATCAAGGCGGAAATCGCCAATTTGCGGGAGATTGATTGGACGACGATGGCGATTAACTTTGTGCTTGTTTTCGACAACAACAGCCTTCAAGGTGCACCGCATTCCCATCTTGCCACGGCCCGAGCGGACGGCGAGGCGGAAAACCAGCTCTTCAGCGCGATTACCAACAAATTTGCGAATATTTCCGTGATCCGGATGAAGGAAGCACTGCAGACGGTCAGCCGTATTCTGGAGCAGCTTTCTTCTGCAGTTTCGGCGATTTCGGCATTCACCTTGGTGACCGGCGTCCTCGTTCTTGCCGGGGCGTTTGCCGCCGGGCATCGCAAGCGGGTATA
>CALEMG010000572.1 GCA_937910835.1 uncultured Alphaproteobacteria bacterium
GCTGAGGGTAAATTCGACGGCTAAGCGCGTTAAAATTGGGCGAGGGGCCTGCACATCGTCCCGAGTATCTGAGCAGCAAGGGGTAGGAGCGCGAAGAAGGAGAGGAACGCTAGAGCAGGTCGCGACCAGGGGCTTAGGTGTTCATGCCTTGCTATGGGCATAAAAAAGAGCGGTGATCGAAACCACCGCTCTTCGATGTTGAGAGGGTGCGTCTCTCTTACTTCGAGATACGCAGGTTACTTAGTTCTTCGCCGATGGTATTGAAGTCGTCCAGCAAGTCAGCCGCGCTAGTTGCCACAAAGGCATGCTTTGTTGAGGTTGCGCAGCCGGCAAGGTTACCGCTGATGAACTCAACGGTATAGATGATCACGCCGGCGTTTTTCATTGCTGTTCAGGTTGCCAGCATTTTCTGGTCGATCTTGTCATGATATTCATCACCGTCATTTGGTAGTGACGGGTTCAGAATACCCCGATAGTCATAAAGGGTTGAACTTGGCGTCGTATCAAAGAGTTCCATGCGGCCATAGGCGTTATAGTTGTTATAATCGCCAAGCGTATTCACACCATCTGTCATAAGAACTACAACCTTGTCCATATAGGCTTCGCCGTAATTCAAAGGAAGCGCCGAGTAACCGGATGGGAGGTTAAGGGTTGAGGATCCGTACCACTGACCGTTCCACCGCGGCGACACGGCACGCCAGCCCCAGATAAGGCCGAGATTGACGGCAGTGGCCCCGTTGGCTAGCATTCCATTAATTTTGTTTAGAACGGTTGTTTTTTCTGCAGTTAATGGCAATACCGTGGGAGGGCAATATTTATTGGGCCCACGAGTCGAGTTGATAGAAATGTAATTGTAGTTCTTTTTCTTGTTATATTTTTTCCAATCATTATTCGTTTCACTATCGGATCCGCTGTCGTCTCCATGAAAATCGTTATCGGAATCTCGATAGTAATCATTCCAGAAATAAGGAACAAAATCATTGGCGGGCGGATCGTCGGAAACATCGACAGTGCCGCCAAGTAAATGGTCTCGCATCTCGACGCATCCTTCCCAGCCATAAACCGTGTCATTAACACCATCGCCAGTAACGTCGCGGCCAAGCGCTGTATTTGAGGAATCATCGGTAAAAATACTGGTGGAGTTATTCGTCAGATTCGTATGATAAGAGTTTTTCAGCCATTCGATATTCTGCGGACCGACATTGACCGCCGTTGTATAGGGAACGATGCCCACCCAGAGCTTGTCATTCGTTTCGTCGTTACCGTATAGAATGTTGATGAGGTTTGTCGAAGCTTCTTTAAGAACTGCAAGGCGTGTAGACGAGCCTGAAGAGTTGCCCATCGATCCCGTATTATCGAGCACCAAAATTAGTTCCATCCCGCGGTTATCGCGCTTGATCTCTGTCACCGCACCAACGGTAAGCGCGGGTTGACCAAGGACATTCATAAAGGTCGTGCCCATGTCCGCGCGTACGATCAGCGCGATATTCTCTTTGGTGGAATCCCAGGTCACGGTCGTTGCGTCCATCGTAATGGGGGCCGTGCCCATAAAGCCGGATGGAAAATTGGCGTCGAAATATTTCTGCGCGTCCGCGAAAATTTCAGCATCGGGCGAGAAAATATTCCGGCCAACTGCGAGCCCGGCGGCATCCAGCGCGGTGGACAGTTTGGATTTCAGGACATAGGCGCGCCCCAAATCAATGGATAGGCCGATTGCCCCGAAGAGAGGGATTGCCAGAAATGCGACAATTACGGCGGATACGCCTCGGTTGTTTTTGGAAAACCGGGCGATGATCCGGCGTAGTGAACCGAATGAGTATTTCTTGTTCATACTGACACCATGCAATCAAAATAAATTTTGCTACCTAACAGCATCAGACAAAAATTTTAAGAATTCTTTAAAATCAAAAAAATATTTCAGTAAAATTGTATTAATTATATGGAAATATCCAAAGTATATTTATGTAAGTGCGTTATTATATGATTTGCGCGATTAAAATTTTAAATACTAAGTAAATAAATATAATCTTTAAGTAAATATAATATGTAATTACTTTTGAGTAAAATTTTAACCTTTTTTTTCATTATATTGTTCTGTAAAAAAATCCACTCTTTTAACTATTGATTAATGAATTGCGGTTTAAATGACCCTCAAGGCGCGAGGCAAGACGAACTTGGGAAGCGCTTTAACTTTAAGGGGCTTTTCAGGTTGCGGGTTCAACGTGGGCTAAAAAGTCTGGACACCTAAAGGGTCTTGAAAACCTGGCGGGACTACAACCAAGTTTTGTTTAGTGTCAGGAAGGAATTCCTGAATTTTAGGAGACTCAAAATGATTAAAGTAATCCGTTCTTTTGTAACAGACGAGTCTGGTGCTACGGCTATTGAATATGGTCTTATCGCTGCCCTCGTCGCTCTGGTTGGTGTTGTTGCTTTTACAGCACTTGGTAGCACGATCGTCGGTGCATTCGACGATATCGCAGAAGCTCTCTGCACAGGCACAGGCGGTACTTATACTGCATCTACCACTGGTGCCAATGCCACAGCCGGTTCGTGCGCATAATATAGCTATTCGGGGCGGGACGCCGGACTAATCGGCGTCCCCTCTTTCCCGGCCTCTGGGCCTAGACCGTATTACCACGATAGATACCACTGTATTGATCTGGAGGCTGGTATGGTTCGCATAGCAAGATTTCTTAATGACGAGTCCGGTGCCACTGCCGTTGAATATGGTTTGATTGCCGCCCTCGTATCCATCGCCGCCGTCGTTGCCTTTGGCTCAACCGGCGAAACGATCCTTGAAGCTTTTACCGGAATCACGGAAGATTTTTGTGTTGCGATTGGCGGAGATTTCGTCCTGACCAACGATGGCAACAACAGCTGTTCCTGATCCGACGTAGAGTTCACCCCTTCCAAGCGCAACATGCGCGGACTGACACCAGAGTGGTGTCTTTCCTCCATATCCCGACAATTTTATACAATTTTTGCGTGTATTTTTGGAAAGTTTTGGCGGTTCGATTAATCCGGAACTCTTCGAAATTTAGATTGCAAATAGTCGCAAATTTAACCGGAAATTAATGTCTTCGGGTTTAGGCTGAGCGATATTTGAAACATGATGGAATTAACACCATGGCGCGAAAATTAATACTGATCGTTTTTGCATTACTCATTACCGGATCAACTGTTTGGTTTGTGCGCAACTGGGCTGGACAGCGGACACCAGTGACCGAAACCGCGCAGGTTGAGACACAACCAGTACAACAGAATATCAGAATTCTCGTAGCGGCAACCGATCTTCCGGCCGGCACCCTGGTTCAAGAACAACATCTGAAATGGCAGGGCTGGCCCGAAGACGATGACATCGAGGACCTCTATGTTGTTGAAGATGTCCGTCCCCTTGAAGACTTTATCGGGACTGTCGTACGTCAAGGTGTTGCCGCGGGTGAGCCGGTTACTGATTCGCGTTTGGTAAAACCGGGCCAAAGTGGTTTTCTCGCCGCGGTCCTCAACCCAGGCAAGCGTGCTGTTTCCATCCCCGTTGATGTCACGTCGGGTATTGCCGGCTTCGTCTTTCCCGGTGATCGTGTCGACGTCATTCTGACTCATGCCCTTGTTCAGGAATCTGAGGTTGAAGGTGAGATAAGCGCTCCTCGTCGGGCCAGTGAGACCATCTTAACGGATGTTCGGGTGGTGGCGATGGACCAGTCAACCAACGATCAGAATCAGGAAGCAGCCGTTCGTCGTGTCGCCACATTGGAAGTCACGCCAAAGGGCGCGGAAATTGTTGCGGTTGCCAAGGAGCTTGGCGGCTTGACCCTGTCTCTGCGTGCGCTTGCACGTGTGGACGATGAAGCGAAGAGCAAGGACGGAAAAGTGGCCTTTAAAGCCGAACGCGGACGTGGCCATACCTGGGATAGTGAGGCAAGCCGTCTGATTACCGGCGAAACCCCGCGATTGGGTATTCCGACAACAGTCATCAATGTCGTGCGTGCTGGCGAAGCCAAGCAGAAGTTGTTCGACTAAGGAGTAGTATCGATGCTGACCAGACTATTACAACCGTTGGCCGCACTTGGGCTGGGATTGATGTTGGCCGGTGGTGCTCCGACGCAGATCCATGCCGCTCAGGTCATTAATTCTATGGGCGATATTCTCGCTTTGACCTTGAATTCGGGGAAGCTTGTTCAGCTGGATCAGCCGGCAGTCTCCGTCTTTGTCGGAAATCCGGACCTTGCCGATGTGCAAGTCCAGTCACCGACAATCATTTATGTATTCGGAAAAGGTACGGGCAGCACAAATCTGTTCGCTCTTGATGCCAAGGGCCGGGTTTTGCTTAACTCGCCGATTTCCATTACCCATGACGTGACTTCGCTGAATGCCGCGCTTCAGGGTATTAGCCCCAATGGCGGCTTGATGGCGCGTTCCACCCCCACCGGCATTATGCTGACTGGGCGGGTGAAGTCAGCAGCAAGCGCGGAAGATGCCCGCCGGATGGCGGAACTTTATCTCGGTGGAGGAACGGTCTTTAACCGGATCGAGGTGGCCGGTGCCATGCAGGTTAACTTGCGTGTTCGGATCGCTGAGGTTTCCCGCTCTGTCACCAAACAATTCGGTGTGAACTGGGAAGTCTTTGGCCGTATCGGGGATGCCTTCCTCGGCTTTGCCACTCCGACTGATATCGTCGGTAGCGGCGCGACAGGAATCTCACGCCTTGGAACAGGTACAAACTTTGTTTCTGGCTATTCTGATAATAATGTCGATATCCTGAATGTTGTCGATGCACTTGATGAAGAAGGTTTGCTGACCATACTGGCGGAACCGAACCTCACGGCTTTATCTGGTGAAACGGCTGAATTTCTGGCGGGTGGCGAATTTCCCATTCCTGTTCCGCAGGAAGATGGGGCGATTACCGTTGCGTATAAACCTTTCGGTGTATCGCTTGAATTCACCCCGACCATCGTCGATGACAATTTGATTAATCTGCAGGTCAAACCTGAAGTAAGCCAGCTGTCATCGACCTCGGCCATTAATGTGGGGGGCTCCTTCATCCAGTCGATTCTGACCCGCCGCGCAGAGACCACCGTGGAGCTGGCGAGCGGACAGAGCTTCGCCATCGGCGGACTGCTCAGCAGTGACGGGGATAACAATATCTCCAAAACGCCGTTCCTTGGGGACATCCCGATTTTGGGGGCGCTTTTCCGGTCTTCTTCCTTCCAGCGGAACGAGACGGAGCTGCTGATCATCGTGACACCGTATCTCGTCAAGCCGAGCAATTCCCGGATTGCTGAACCGACAGACGGTTACATTCCGCCAACGGATAAAGACCTCTATGTCGATGCAGAAAACTTCCGCCCGACCTTGGGTGATAAGGCTCCCGAGAAGGACGGGCGGGATACTGCCGCTGCTGCGGGGCCGTCCGACGTTAAGCTTGCTGGCCCTGCTGGCTTTATCCTGGAGTAGATCTGATGCAACAGAATTTATTTAAGAAAACCATGACGCAGGCCGGCTTGATGGGGATGCTTCTACTAATCGCATCCTGCACGTCACCGGAGGGACTGTTCGGTGCCTATGAAAATACCGCAACGCCTGAAAAGGCCAAGCTTGAGAAGAAAATCACTGTGAGTGAGCTCACGCCGACCCTCATTGTTGACTTCGAAGCTGGCCGTGGCCGCCTAGCGGATATGGAAAAAGGCAAGCTGCTTGGCTTTATCGAGGCCCAGAATATAGAGTTTGGTGAAACGGTTGAGGTCGAACTCCCCAATATTCGGGGTAGCAGCGGGTTGAACGAACAACGCTTTGCCGAAGTGGCGACCTTTCTGCAGGACCGGGGCTTTTCTGTCGCGCCGCGCGCAACAAAGGAAAATGCAGCAGATTCATTACGGGTCTATTTCGTGAAATATGTCGCAACGGTCGATCCGAACTGCGAGAAGGGCTGGCATAAGCCGAAAGGTCTCGGGTACGAAAATCTGCCGCTCCCCTATATGGGTTGCGCAAATGCGGACGCTTTGGCGGGCATGATCGCCAATCCACGCGACCTGGTCGATCCGGCGAATGAAAGTTCTGCCATTGGCGAACGGGCGGCGAAGGCGGTTGAACAATACCGGGCAGGAGCGGCCAGTTCTGCCTCCGCCGGTGGTTCTGGCGATTAAGGGAGTCACAGGAAATGGCTAAATCATCATCATTGAGTACGCTTTTCGGCAATGCGGTTGTTGAAGAATATATGGGCTTTCTTGAGGATGAAAAATCCCTGGAAGTCAGCCGAGAGGTCTGTAAGGCGCTTGAATATTCGGCCGATGCCACGCTCGACGGCGGCATCACTGGGGCATTGAACCGGATTGAACCGGGAAACTCCCCAAAAGTTGTGCTCGCGGATATTACCAAGAGCATGGATCCCGACGGTGATATTACGCGGTTAATTCGGAAAATGGGCCCGGAAAATACATTGATTGTACTGGGTGCATCCAACGACGTCGGCGAATTTCGTAAAATGATCGCCCTCGGCGCAAAAGATTACCTGGTCAAGCCGCTGACGGCGGAAGTTCTGAAAGACGCCGTTGAAAATGTCGATCGCCAGTCGCAGGCGCTCTATGCCGCCCAAAGTGGCAAGTTGACCGTTGTGGTCGGTGTGCGCGGCGGTGTCGGGGCGACGACAATTGCCACGAATCTCGCCTGGATCATGGCCAATGAGGAAAAGCTGCCGACGGCGCTGATGGATATGGATCTGCATTTCGGCACGACGACATTGTCGCTGGATATAGAAACGGGCGGTGGCTTCCGTGAGGCCCTTGAGAATCCGCACCGGCTCGACAAGCTGTTCCTCGACAGTGCTATCGTGAAAGATGGCGATCGACTTGCCGTTCTTGGTACTGAAGAGCCAATTGATGAACTAGTCGAAGTAAATGAAGAATCGATCGACGCACTGATTGGTGAAATCAGCCAGGACTACAACCAGGTTGTCGTCGATATGCCGCGCCATCTCCTGCCGACCCAGGGCTCACTTCTGGCTTCCGCGGATACAGTGATTCTCGTGTCTGACCAATCTCTTGACGGTATGCGTTATATCATCCGTATCACCCAGGCCATGACGACATTGCAGACCTAGGGACGTATTTTAAAAGTCGTCAGCCG
>CALEMG010000573.1 GCA_937910835.1 uncultured Alphaproteobacteria bacterium
ACTCCATAGGCCTTCTTGTGAAATTCCTGACCTGAAAGACTAGGTAACCCCTGTGAGGGGAGCAAGCAAATTGTTGTTTGCGGTATTATAAACAGGAACATGAGGCGATATTTTGGCACACATCTCGAAAGATGCGCTAAAACGTAAACGCCGCCGTGCCTATTTTCGAGGCCGGGTGGCCGAGTTTCTGGCGGCAAGTGCGCTTCGGATGAAAGGTTATCATATTGTCGCCCGCGGGTATCGGAAGCCCTTCGGCGAAATAGATATTATCGCCCGGCGCAACAACCTGCTTGTCGCCGTTGAGGTCAAGGCCCGGCCGCGAATCGCAGAGGCAGCGGAGGCAGTCAGCCCAAAACAAAAACGGCGCATTTCGCGCGCGCTTGAGGCCTTTGTCATGGAACGACCAAAATTCAATGACTTTAATATCCGCTTTGATGTGCTGCTGATCACCTCTTTCTGGCAATGGCCGCGTCATATTGAAGGGGCGTGGGAAGAGGAATCGAGGAGACCCTTTTAACGGGGGCGAATTGGATTTATAGTGTCATGACAATTTTTGTTAAAGGCGTTCCGGAATGAAATTTGTTGCTTATGCTCTGCTTACCCTATCTTCCCTTATAGTTATAAGCGGTTGCACTCCGACGGTGATCCTGGGCGGAGCGGCAATCGGCGGTGTTGCCGTGGCAGAAGAGCGCTCCGTTGGAACGGTGATTGACGATGCGACCATCAAGACGCAGGTCATGAACGCTATTTTCCAGAAAAGCGAACCGATGTTCACGTCGACCTCGACGACTGTGATCGATGGCGTCGTTTTGATAACCGGGGAGGTGCCGACACCAGAGGACCGGGTGACGTTGACGCGTCTGATCTGGGGTGTCAAAGGCGTCAAGGAAGTGCATAACGAGATCAAGGTTGAAGATAGAGAGTCAGTTGGAAGCTTTGCATCTGACAGCCTGATTACGACGAAACTGAAACTGCAGCTCTTGCGCGACCCGGAAATTTTAAACATCAATTATTCGGTCGATACAGTAGACGGAACGGTCTATCTGATGGGGATCGCCCAGAATGAGGCGGAGCTGCAGCGGGTGAAAAACCATGCCAAGGAGATTTCCGGTGTCCGCCGCATTGTCAGCTATGTCAAAATGAAAGCAGAGCTGAACTCGGCTTGAACTGGCGGTCCGGGCAGGATAGAGTTCCCCCAATAAACCAAGCGGCGCATCACTTTAAAGTATAAAGGTCAAGAATAATGAGTCTTGCCGTAGCCATTCAGATGGATCCCATCGAAAATATTGATATTAACGGGGACAGCAGCTTTGTCCTCGGGCTGGAGGCGCAGGCACGGGGCCATGGGCTCTATCATTACGGCCCGCAGGATATGTCTTTTTCGCAAGGGCGGATAATTGCCAATGCCCGCCCGATTAAGCTACGGCGCGAACCCGGCAATCATTATACTGCCGGAGGGGTGGAGCGGATCGATCTCGTCACTATGGATGTTGTCCTGATGCGGCAGGATCCGCCGTTCGACATGTCCTATATCACGGCGACCCATTTGCTGGAGCATATCCACCCCAAGACCTTGGTGGTGAATGATCCGGTCAGTGTTCGCAATGCGCCGGAAAAGCTTTTCGTCACTCATTTCGACGGCATCATGCCGCCAACACTTATCTCCTCCAACCTTGAGGAGATCAAGGAATTCCGCAGCGAGTTTAAGGATATCATCATCAAGCCGCTTTACGGCAATGGCGGCGCTGGGGTATTCCATATCAAGCCGGAGGATGAAAATCTGACGGCGCTTTGCGAGATGTTCACGCAATTTTATCGCGAGCCGATGATCGTGCAGAAATACCTGCCCGAAGTGCGCGAAGGCGATAAGCGGATCATCCTTGTCGATGGGGAACCAGTGGGAGCGATTAACCGTGTGCCGCAAAAAGGCGAGGTTCGCTCTAACATGCATGTTGGTGGCCAAGCCGTGAAATCCTCCCTTACCGCGCGCGAAGAAGAAATCTGCAAAGCCATCGGTCCCGCGCTGAAGGAACAGGGGCTCATCTTCGTCGGGATCGATGTGATCGGGGATTATCTCACGGAAATCAACGTGACCTCTCCCACGGGTCTGCAGGAAATCAATCGCTTCGACGGCGTCAAGCTGGAAGCGGGAATCTGGGACTGCCTTGAGGAAAAGGTCAGCAATTCCGCCTCTTGCTAGATTTCGCAAGCCCAAATTTTAACCATGAAGATTTTTCGGACACATGCTATCGTTGTACGCATAACGATGTGTTGAACCGAAAGTTGACATGCAGGCGAAGATAAAGACCGTAGCCTTTCAGGGGGTAGAGGTGCGCGAAGTGGATGTGCAGGCGATGACGGCCTCTGGCCTTCCTGCCTTCACTATTGTCGGCCTTGCGGATAAATCCGTTGCGGAAAGCAGAGAGCGGGTGCGCGCCGCGCTCACCTCTCTCGGGATTGGTTTGCCGCCCAAACGCATTACCGTCAATCTCGCACCGGCAGACCTTCCAAAAGAGGGCGCGCATTACGACTTGCCGATCGCGCTTGGTATCCTCGCGGCGATGGGTGTTCTCCCCTCCGACGCGCTGGATGATTACTATGTACTGGGGGAGCTTTCCCTTGATGGAAGCTGTAATCCGGTAACGGGTATCCTTCCGGCCGCGGTCGCCGCAGTGGGGGAGGAGAAAAACATCATCTGTCCGGAGGCTTCAGGACCTGAGGCCGCATGGGCCGGAGATCTTACCGTGCTGGCTCCCGCTAATCTTCTCGCGCTCATCAATCATTTTAAGGGAACGCAGGTGCTCACTCCACCAGCCCATGGCGATATTATCGATGAGGCGTTGTCCCTGAAACTTGAGGATATCAAGGGGCAGGAAATGGCGAAGCGCGCGCTCGAAGTTGCGGCGGCGGGCGGGCATAATCTGTTGATGACCGGCCCACCGGGCTCGGGCAAGGCGATGCTGGCGGCGCGGCTTCCGGGTCTGCTGCCACCGCTTGACGCGGCAGAGGCGCTGGAGGTCAATATGATTTCCAGTATTGCCGGAGAAATGAAGGAGGGTCGGCTCTCCCGCCGGCGTCCCTTTCGCGATCCGCATCATTCTGCATCGGTTGCCGCGATGGTTGGGGGAGGGCGCGGGGCGAAGCCGGGGGAGGTTTCGCTCGCGCACCTCGGTGTTCTGTTTCTTGATGAACTGCCGGAGTTTAACAGGCAGGTTCTGGAATCCCTGCGTCAGCCGGTGGAAATCGGCAGGGCCGTTGTGGCGCGGGCCAATTTGCATGTCACATACCCCGCAAGTATGCAGCTGATCGCGGCGATGAATCCCTGCCGCTGCGGTCATCTCGATGATCCGGCGCAAGCCTGCGCGCGGGCGCCGAAATGCGCCCTCGAGTATCGCTCCCGCATTTCCGGACCGATGCTCGACCGGATCGATATTCATGTGGACGTTCCTGCTGTTTCCGCCGCTGATCTGACTTTGCCGCCACCGACGGAGACAACGGAGATTGTCGCCGCCCGCGTGGCCCGGGCCCGCGAAATCCAGCGGGAACGCTATCGTGATATCGATCACGTGACCCCAATCCGGACGAATGCGGATGCGGAAGGCGAAGTGTTGGAACGCTTTGTCCAGCCGGATAAATCGGCGACCGCGCTATTGCAGGATGCCATTGGCAAGTTGAAGCTTTCCGCGCGCGGCTATCATCGGGTGCTTAAAGTAGCACGGACCCTGGCCGATTTGGCGGAGAGTGAAACCGTTACCCGATCCCATATCGCCGAGGCGCTGGAGTATCGCCGCCGTCTCTCCATGAACGGCTAACGCTATTTATCCTTATTGACGTCGAGGGCTTCCAGATGGCGGCGGGCTTCGTCGCCCGCGGGGGTGTTGGTCGCGAGCTCAAGAACCCGTAGCCAGTCTTTTCGCGCTAAGTCCCGTTTATCTGCCGCTTCATAAAGGATGCCGCGTTCGATCAGGGCGTCGGGCAGGTCAGGCTCCAGCGACAGGGCGAGTTCCACATCCTCAAGTGCGCGGGCCTTATCGCCGAGATG
>CALEMG010000574.1 GCA_937910835.1 uncultured Alphaproteobacteria bacterium
GAATGACCTGATCGCGGAGCAGGGGGAGCTGCAGGAGCAGAGTGATGCGCAGAACCTCTGGGATCTTGACCGCGAGGTGGAGATTGCGATGGACGCCCTCCGTTGTCCCGCTGGCGATGCCGACGTCACCAAATTGTCGGGCGGGGAACGGCGCCGCGTTGCCCTCTGCCGCCTGCTGCTCTCGCAGCCAGATATGCTCCTCCTCGATGAGCCGACCAACCACCTCGACGCCGAGAGCGTCGCCTGGCTCGAACGGTTCCTCCATGACTATTCCGGGACTGTTGTTGCCGTGACCCATGACCGCTATTTTCTTGATAACGTGGCGGGCTGGATTTTGGAGCTTGATCGCGGCCATGGCATCCCGTGGGAGGGGAACTATTCAAGTTGGCTGGAGCAGAAGGAAAAACGCCTCGCGCAGGAAGGGAAATCCGAGGATGCGCGGCGGAAGACCCTCGCTCGCGAACTCGAATGGATCCGCCAGGGACCGAAAGGCCGCCAGTCGAAATCGAAGGCGCGTATCAGTGCTTATGAGGATTTGCTGGCCGAACAGAATTCCAAGCAGGCCGAGGCGATGCAGATCTACATCCCCGCGGGTCAGCGCTTGGGCGATCTGGTGGTTGAGGCCGACCATATCTCTAAGGGCGATGGTGACCGGCTGCTGATTGATGATCTCTCCTTCAAACTCCCTGCGGGGGCGATTGTCGGTGTGATCGGACCGAACGGCGCGGGTAAGACGACGCTGTTCAAGCTGCTCACGGGGCAGGAGGAGCCTGACAGCGGCAGCTTCAAGGTCGGCCCGACAGTGCAGCTCGGTTATGTCGATCAGGACCGTGACACGCTGGATCCGAACAAGACAGTGTGGGAGGAAATCTCAGAAGGGAACGAGGTGATCTCTCTTGGCAAGAAGGAGATCAACAGTCGCGCCTATGTTTCGGGCTTCAATTTCAAAGGCTCTGACCAACAGAAGAAGGTCGGGCAGCTCTCAGGTGGGGAGCGCAACCGCGTCAACCTCGCGAAGATGCTGAAAAGTGGCTCGAACTTCCTGCTGCTTGACGAGCCAACCAATGATTTGGATGTCGATACGCTCCGCGCGCTTGAGGAGGCGCTTTTGCAGTTCGCCGGTTGCGCTGTGGTCATCAGCCATGATCGCTGGTTCCTCGACCGCGTCGCGACTCATATGCTCGCCTATGAGGGTGATAGCCATGTGGAATGGTTTGAAGGCAATTTCGAAGCTTATGAGGAAGACAAGCGCCGCCGCCTCGGCAAGGACGCCACCGAACCCCATCGCATCAAATATAAGCCGATCGCCCGCTAGGGGCTCTCAGGCAGCATGTTCGGCGACGACCCGCGCGACGGCGGGGCGGGCCAGCATGGCCTTGCGGTGAGCGAGCAATTTCGGGAAGTCGGCCACATCGAGGCTGTCACTTTCCATCCACTGGGTGATGGCGAACAGATAGATATCGGCGATGCTGTAATTCTCTCCCATCACCCAAGGCCCTTCGAACATCTCATCCTCAATCAGGTGAAAGCAGTCTTCCATATTACTCTTTACTTTTTTCTGCATCGCCCCGATTGCGGCGGTGTCTTGTTCATCTACCCAGCGTTTCCCGCGCATGCGATGCGCATGATTGACGTGAACGGTGGAGCAGAGATAGCTGTTGAATGACTGAAGTTGCGCAAGGTCATATGGGTCTTCGGGCGGCGGAAAAATTGCCATGCCACAGGTTTGCGCAATGTAGAGCAGGATCGCCGGTGTTTCCGTGAGAATACCGCGATCCGTTATCAAAGACGGCACGCGCCCTTTGGGGTTGATGGCAAGATAGTCAGGCAGCGTATGTTCCAGCATCGCGTAATTAAGCTTTATGGCCTCGTACTCTGTACCACTTTCTTCAAGTGCAATATGAGAAGCGAGCGCGATTGATCCGGCGTTATAATAAAGTTTCAGCATGTCCTGTCCTCGCAATCCGTATTTTTGGGAAGCTTACCCGGTAATTTCATAAAAAGGGACTAATTTATTGGGGATGAAGTCGGCAGTAATTTATGGATGAAGAAACGGAAAAGACTTCTATACTATGTGTCATGCCCCTAGCAGTAGAAGCGACATGAAAGCGTCCGTTTGTCTGATCATGATGATGGGTCTGGCCGCCTGCACGGGCAACGCGCGGCAGACGGCGGATAATGTTTGGCCGACAGACCCCGAAGAGCGTTCAGCGGCGGAGCGTGTCTATACAAAGACGCAGGGTAAGACATTCGATGAGGCTCCGCCTGGGCTGGATTTTAAATTTCGCGAGATAGTTGAAAAAAAAATTCTGGATCATTTCGTCTATCGGCTTGATCAGCTTGATGGCTTGGATCTGATGAACGCGGTCCGCGAGAATGCCGCCGCTAACTATATCGATGATTTAAGCCGTAATGCCTGCGGTAATCCTGACGTTCGATTTCTCCTCAACAAGGGGTTTTCTTATGAATTTCGAATGAGAATCGTTAGCAGAAAAGGCGCAGAGACAGCTTCCGACAAGATAGAAAAGGGCTTTTGCGTGGCAAGCGACCTGCCGTTGATCAATCAGAAGGCCATTGAATCTCGTTACAACAAAGTCCGGTATTGGCCCAATGGCGATCGTGTCGATGTGCGTCTGGTCGAGCAGGTCATGGGTTCCTTCCAACTGGCGGCCGTCAAGTATGAACCGCCGGATTTGGACAAATTGTCTCTCAAATACGTCGATATTCAGGCAGAAGGCCTTATGTTGGTGTTTAACTTGGCCAAAGAACAAAAAAATACCATAAAGCAGAGCAAATATTGGCCCCAGAAATTTAAGGGGCGGATTCTTGCAAAGAGCTGCGCAAGCAAGACACCGGTTGCGGCGGTAACAGTGGGGGCGGTTTTCAAATACCGGATCGATTTTGTGTTCAATAAAGAAGTTACTGAACGCACCGTTTTTACGGTTAGCTATCCTGATTGTTTACTTTATAACAAAAAGCAGTGATGACGGTGTGCCGGATTTACCGGTGGCGTAATGTTAAGGACGTGACTGAGCATGCAGATTGAAGAGACGGCAATTGCGGATGTAAAGATCCTGTGTCCGGAAAAGTTCGGGGATAGCAGGGGATTTTTCTCAGAAACATGGAACGCCCGGACCTTGAAAGAGGCGGGATTGGACGTGAATTTTGTGCAGGATAACCATGCCTATAACGCCGAGGCGGGGGTTGTGCGCGGGCTACATTATCAGCTGGAGCCAAAGGCTCAGGGAAAGCTTGTTCGGGTTCTGCGCGGGACCATCATCGATGTGGCGGTGGATATTCGTGTCGGCTCCCCGACGTTTGGTCAACATGTGGCGATGGAATTATCAGCGAAAAACTGGCGGCAACTCTGGGTTCCAGCCGGGTTTGCTCATGGCTACTGCACGTTGGAGCCGGATACGGAGATCATTTATAAAGTAACCGATTATTACAGCCCGGAACATGATTGCGGCATTTTCTGGAACGATCCCGATTTGAATATTAATTGGTCCGTATCAGCGGAAAAGGCAATTCTTTCAGAAAAAGATAAGATTTTGCCTTTATTAAAAGATCAGACAAGATTATTCGAATTCGAGGAAACCAGATGACTGTTTTTGTCACAGGGGGGGCGGGCTTTATTGGTTCCGCACTTGCCCGCGAGCTGATCAAACAGGGTAAGGAAGACGTCCTGATTATTGACAAGCTGACCTATGCCGGGTCGCTTGAAAGCCTGAAACCCGTCTCCAACAGCCCGCGTTATCATTTTTCACAGACCGATATCTGCGACCGCGATGGCATAGGCGAGTTGATCAGCAAATACAAACCAAGTGCAGTTTATCATCTGGCAGCGGAATCTCATGTTGATCGGTCCATCGATGGGCCGGCGGACTTTGTGCAGACCAATCTGGTGGGCACCTTCACCATGCTTGACGCGGCGTATCAATATTGGCGTACGCTTGACGGGGCGGAGAGGGATGATTTCCGTTTCCTGCATGTCTCGACGGATGAAGTATATGGGGAGCTTGGATCCGAAGGGCTATTCTCGGAAACCAGCGCATATGATCCTAATTCGCCGTACTCTGCGAGCAAGGCGGGATCCGATCATCTCGCGCGGGCCTGGCATCGTACCTTTGGTCTGCCGGTACTGGTGACCAACTGTTCCAACAACTACGGGCCTTATCAGTTTCCGGAGAAACTTCTCCCGGTGATTATCCTGAACTGTTTGAAAGGCAAGGAATTGCCGGTTTACGGTAAGGGGGAGAATGTCCGCGACTGGCTCTATGTGGAGGATCATGCTGCCGCCCTGCAACGGGTTGTCGCGTCGGGCAAGGTCGGGGAGACTTATATGATCGGCGGCCGGGCTGAGCGGACAAATATTGATATTGTGCGCAGCATCTGCCAAATCATGGACAAAAAATTTCCGAGCAAGGCGCCACATGAGGGTTTGATCCGCTTCGTCACCGACCGGCCGGGCCATGATGCCCGTTACGCGGTGGATTGCTCTAAAATCGAGGCGGAGCTTGGCTGGTCACAGTCTCTCGATCTGGAAACCGGCCTTGAAAAAACCGTCGACTGGTATCTTGAAAATCTTGAATGGGTGAAGGCGGTTGCCGCGGATTATACCCAAGAACGTCTTGGTCTTGGAACGACCGGCCGATGAAGGTTCTGGTCACGGGCGCTGGTGGCCAGGTGGGACAGGCGTTGCAGAAGCTTGCGCCCTCTTGCGGGATCGACATTATCGCCCTTGACCGTCAGGCACTTGATATTACGGATCAATCCGTCGTCAGGGAGCGGGTTCGCGAACACTCTCCTGAGGTGGTGATTAACGCCGCAGCCTATACGGCCGTGGACAAGGCGGAAGAGGAAGTAGAGGCGGCTTTCGCCATCAATGCCCAGGGCGCGGAAAATCTCGCCCTTGCTTGTGCTGCCAGCGATATTCCATTTCTCCATATTTCGACGGATTTTGTGTTCGACGGTAAGAAGGAGGGGGCCTATCTTGAAGACGATACCGCCGCGCCGCTCAGTGTTTATGGCAAAAGTAAAGCCGAAGGAGAGCTGCGTATTGCCGCAGTGTCGCAGAAATATATCATTTTGAGGACAGCGTGGGTGTTTGGTGGCGCGCAGAATTTTGTCAGCACCATGCTTCGTCTCGCGAAAAGCCATAAGGAGCTAAATATAGTCGATGATCAGATCGGTGGACCGACAGCGTCGGATAATATTGCGGCAAGCCTACTAAAGATAGCTAAACAAGTGCAGAAGGCTGAATTTCAGTCCTGGGGGGTTTTTCATTATTGCGGTGCCCCCGCTGTGACCTGGTACGGCTTTGCAAAGACCATATTCGAACATTGCGCGGACGCACCTGTCGTCAATCCCATCCCAACGGAGGACTATCCTGTCCCGGCGGAGCGGCCGAAAAACTCCGTGCTTGATTGTGGTAAAATCAAGCAGGTATTTGGCATTGACCAGCCGGACTGGCAAAAGGCATTATCGGGCATATTGGGAAAATAAATCAGAATAAGGATACCCCATGGCCCGGCAGGACTTTCGCTTCTTTCATCCCTTTCGTGTGCGCTATTCCGAGATTGACGGGCAGGGCGTTGTTTTCAATGCTCATTACCTGACCTATTTCGATACGACTATTACTGAACTCTTTCGCCATCTGGGATTTGATTATCAGGGATATGTAAAACGCACCGGCCTTGATTTTCATCTGGTCAAGTCACTGGTTCTCTATGAGAAGCCGATCCTGATCGATGCGGAGCTGGAGGTTGGCTGCCGGGTAGCGAAGATCGGC
>CALEMG010000575.1 GCA_937910835.1 uncultured Alphaproteobacteria bacterium
GCTCTTCCTGGCCTTCTCCCTCTTCCGCACCACGGCCATCGTACAGGGCGTGTATAAGCGCGGTCTTGATGGTAACTCAAGTTCAAAAGTCGGCGAGGAATATGCGGAATTCACGAACATGCTGGCCACCCTCGGCTGGCAGAAGGTCGAAAGCCAACTATAATTTGTCGCAAGCGTGATGCTGTATATTACAAACATCTGATATCGTGATTTCAGTTACCACTTTTTGAACTTCGGCGTCCGCCGGGTTTTGGAGGTCGGCAAATGAAGCGCGATATCTTTTCTGGCCGCAAACTCACCGGCAGCCGATCTATTCCTACAACAAAACCAGACGGAACGCCGCTGGATAATAATCGTGTTGAGATCGGGCCAACACAGCTCGCGTTCGACGAATGGGCGGCGGCGGGGCTGGATGTTCCAGACCTCAGTATCATGCGTGCCCAGCGTCTCGACCGTCTGGTAAAAGCGCTTCATGCGCGGGACTATGGTGGTATTCTGATGTACGATCCGCTCAACATTCGCTTTGCCTCCGACACAACCAACATGCAGCTCTGGGCTGCGCATAACCCATTCCGTGCCTGCCTGGTCTTGGCGGATGGGTATATGGTTATCTGGGACTTCGGCGACAACGATCTACTGACCGCCTTCAATCCGCTGGTACGCGAGACGCGGTCCGGCGCTTCCTTCTTCTATTTTACGAGCGGAGATAAATCCGTTGAGAACGCGGAACGGTTTGCCGCGCAGATTGATGGCCTGATGCGGGAGCATGCAGGCAGCAACCGCCGCCTTGCCGTGGATAAAATCCAGATACATGGCCTGCGGGCGCTTGAAGAACTGGGTTTTCATCTTTTTGACGGTGAGGAAGTTACGGAAAAGACCCGCGCCATCAAACAATCGGAAGAAATCAAGGCCCTTCGATGCGCCGTCCATGCAACGGAAGTTTCAATGCATGAAATGCAGCGCATCGCCCGGCCTGGGCTGACAGAGAACGATGTCTGGGCTGTCCTCCATGCTGAAAATATCAAACGCGGCGGCGAATGGATCGAAACCCGGCTTCTCGCAACAGGCCCGCGCACCAACCCGTGGTTTCAGGAATGCGGCCCACGGGTGATCGGGAATAACGAGCTTCTGGCGTTCGACACGGATCTGATCGGTTGCTTCGGTATGTGCGCGGATATTTCGCGTACTTGGTTTATTGGGGATGGAACCCCGACGGCGGAGCAAAAAAGGCTTTATCGATATGCGTATGAGCATATTCAACAAAATATGAAGCTTTTGACGCCTGGTACTCCGTTTAAGGAGATTGTCTTTGGCGGACATCTTCTGTCAGACGAATTTGTAAACTCCCGATACTCCGTGAAGATGCACGGCGTCGGCCTGTGCGATGAATGGCCGCATATTGCCTATCCGGAAGACTATCATGAAGGAGCGTTTGAATATGAACTAGTGCCAGGGATGGCGATTTGCGTCGAGGCTTATATTGGCGCCGATGGCGGGGAGGAAGGCGTCAAGCTGGAAGAGCAAGTCGTGATCACGGATGAAGGATATGAAAATATGACCCATTATCCGTTCGAGGAAATTCTGCTCTCCTAGTGGTTTTCAGCGTCTTCAATTCTTAAATTGGCCCAGCGCTGAATGCATTCCGTCGGCTCCATAACCAATCCTGCGGCTTCGCCAAGTCCAGAGACAGGCTGCAAACCAGCGTGCGCCGTCAAATCCTGGGTCAGCCATTCGCACGGATCAAGACTCTCATACCGATATAAAAAGCCGGCGACGATGACAATAACGCCCAGCATTATCCAACCCAGAAACTTGATCATTCGAGAGACCCATAATTACTTCGCTACAAACAGGAACAAGCCTGTATATAGGAAAATCGGACCTTCATGCTATCGAAAAATCCGCGCAGAAAAAAGAAGAGCTCCCCCGAAGGGAAGCTCTTCCGCATTACTGATTCTTGAAAGCCGCAAATCAGGCGTGTTTTTTTAGCTCCAATCGGCCGATCTGGTTACGATGAACTTCGTCGGGACCGTCTGCAAGACGCAGGGTCCTGGAATGGGCATAGGCAAAGGCAAGCCCAAAATCATCACTAACGCCCCCACCGCCATGCGCCTGGATCGCCCAGTCAATGATCTTGCCAGTGATGTTCGGCGCAACGACCTTGATCATAGCGATCTCTGCTTTCGCTTCCTTGTTGCCAACCGTGTCCATCATATAGGCAGCCTTCAGTGTGAGAAGGCGGGCCTGCTCGATCATCGCGCGGGATTCGGCGATGCGTTCCAAGGTAACTGTCTGCTCTGCAATGGATTTACCAAAGGCAACACGGGATTTCACTCGCTTGCACATTTTCTCCAACGCGCGCTCGGCAACGCCGATCTGCCGCATACAATGGTGAATACGGCCCGGGCCAAGGCGGCCTTGCGCAATCTCAAACCCCCGACCCTCACCCAGCAAGATATGATCCGCCGGCACCCGCACGTCCTTGAACTCCACTTCCGCATGACCGTGCGGCGCGTCATCATAACCAAACACCGGCAGAAAGCGCTTCACATTAATACCGGGTGTATCCATGGGCACAACAATCATTGACTGTTGATTATAGAGTGATGCGGATTTGTCTGTCTTACCCATGAAAATCAACACTTTGCAACGCGGATCACAAGCACCCGACGTCCACCATTTAGTGCCGTTGATCACATACTCATCCCCGTCGCGGGTAATTTCCGATTCAATGTTTGTCGCATCCGATGACGCGACAGCAGGTTCCGTCATGGCGAAAGCGGAACGTATTTCCCCTTCCAGCAGCGGCTTCAGCCAACGCTCCTTCAACTCTTCATTCGCATACCGCTCGAACACTTCCATATTGCCAGTATCCGGCGCCGAGCAGTTGAAAACTTCCGGCGCAAAGCTGACCCGCCCCATAATTTCACAAAGCGGCGCATATTCAAGATTGGTGAGACCTGCTCCCCGATCACTTTCGGGCAGGAACATGTTCCAAAGCCCTGCCGCTTTGGCCTTGACTTTCAATTCCTCAATAATCGCCGTCGGTTGCCAACGGTCTCCCTCGTCCACCTGATCGTAAAATAGTTGTTCATTGGGATAAACATGCTCATCCATGAAGACTTGCACCCTGCTTTGCAGTTCCTTCACCTTGTCTGAATATTCGAAAATCATCCGCTGTTCCTTTTTCATTATTTGGGTTTTTGTTATTCTTAGATTATGCCGCTATCTTTCAATATTTAGCGCCGCGTTTCAAAGAAATTCTTCAAAAGCGCTGCTGATTTGCTCTCCAGCATCCCGCCATAGATTTCCGGGCGGTGATGGCAACTGCTCTGATCGAAAATACGTGCCCCATGTTCAACCCCGCCTCCCTTCGGATCATAGGCTCCAAAATAGAGTCGCCTTATTCTTGCAAGAGAAATTGCCGCAGCGCACATCGGACAAGGTTCCAGCGTCACATAGATATCGCAATCCACAAGCCTTTGGCTACCGATCATATTACCCGCTGCACGAAGTGCCAGCATCTCCGCATGCGCGGTGGGATCGTTTCTGCCCACCATCTGGTTTCCGCTGTTCGCAATAACGCGTCCTGACACCGTATCAACAATGACCGCTCCAACAGGCACTTCGCTACGATGTGCGGCAATCTCAGCGGTACTGAGCGCCATTTCCATATAATCGACAATTTCATGATCCATATTCGGAGACTCGCAATTCGTTCCGTCGCCGTCAAGCAATAGAAATTTAGATATTTTGTGGAATGATATTGAAAGAGGTGAGTTGAGTTGTCGTCAAGAGAGGACTAAAAGGAAGCATGAGTATTCCTGTAATTGGTATAACCCTCGATTCAGAGGATCCGGGCGGCTATTCGAATATGCCCTGGTACGCGCTTCGGCAGAACTATGCCGATGTCATCGTCGCGAGTGGCGGCCTGCCGCTTGCTTTGCCCCATGAACCTGACCATGTCGGAGACTATGTCAAAAAGCTTGACGGGCTTGTCGTGACCGGCGGGGCCTTCGATGTAGATCCCGGCATGTTTGGCGCAACAACCCGGCATGATACGGTCGTGACCAAGGACCGGCGCACCCTGTTCGAGAAAAATATCACAGAGGCAATGCTGGCAGCCAATAAGCCTGTGCTCGGTATTTGCGGAGGGCAGCAGCTGCTGCATGTAATCCTTGGCGGCACGCTGATCCAGCATATCCCTGACGAGGTGGAAAACCCTCTCGCCCATGAACAGCCAAACCCGCGGACGGAAGCCGGGCATACCGTCAAAGTCACGTCCGGCACCTTACTGCACCGGATCGTCGGCACCGACACACTTGCAGTCAACAGTGCGCATCATCAGGCGGCGAAGGACATCAGCGAGAATATAATCGTTAATGCGCTTGCCGAAGACGGTGTGATCGAAGGGATCGAAGATAGCCGATATCATTTCTGTCTGGGTGTTCAGTGGCACCCGGAGTATCTGATCTCAAACGGTGATCGGCAAATTATCGACGCCTTTGTCAATGCGTCTACTGCCTGATCGATGACAACAGAATTCCCACAAAAAGAACGGATCGCGAAACGCATGGCACGCGCCGGCCTCTGCTCCCGCCGCGAAGCTGAACGCTGGATCGAGGCCGGACGCGTCACTGTCAATGGCACGACTTTGGAAACTGCCGCCTTTACAGTCGGGCCTGAAGACAACATCATCGTTGACGGCAAGGCGATCCCCGCACTCGAGCGTCCACGCCTCTGGCGTTACCATAAGCCACCAGGCCTGGTGACGAGCCACAAGGATGAAAAAGGGCGCGACACCGTTTTCGACAAGCTGCCCGAGGAGTTGCCGCGCGTGATATCCGTTGGCCGTCTTGATCTGAACTCGGAAGGACTGCTACTGCTTACCAATGATGGGGAGCTTGCCCGCAAGCTGGAACTGCCGGCAACTGGCTGGAAACGGAAATACCGCGTCCGAGTGCATGGGCACCCTAGAGAATCCGACATGCAAAAATTGGCAAAAGGCATCACCGTAGAAGGCGGACGTTATGGATCGATTGAAGGAACCATCGACAGCACCAAGGGCGCCAATAGCTGGCTGACTATTGCTCTCAGGGAAGGGAAAAATCGCGAAATTCGCAAAGTGATGGAGTATCTTGGCTATTCCGTGTCTCGGCTGATCCGGACATCCTACGGCCCCATGTCGCTGGGTGATCTGCCGGCTGGTGCAGTAGACGAAGTTAGATCCAAAATCCTGCGAGAACAGATGGGTGTTGAAAAATTCGAGGATCCAACCGCCGCTTCGAATAAGGGGCAGCGTCCGCCACGCGGCACGCGGCAAGGGGCCCTACCGCCGTGGGGGGGGGGGGGGGGGGGGGGGGGGGGGGG
>CALEMG010000576.1 GCA_937910835.1 uncultured Alphaproteobacteria bacterium
ACCTTCCTCTTCCCTTCCTCCTTACCTTTTATATTTTCCCGCTCCTCATCGGCTCTCACCTTACTGCCTTTAATGGGCCCGCCCCATCTCGACATTCAGTTCATCCCCGATCAGATGCGGCAAAATATCCTCGATCCGTAGAAAGGAAAGAGACATGTCGACAAGGCCAACCAGAAATACCGCCCAGAACGCCGCACGAACAAGATAGGTATTAAAACGGGTGATCATCGCCGCCTCATCCCGCAAATGGCGGGCAGATGTCCGACGGACCAGGACTATGGCAAAAACGAGTCCGAGAAAATATAAACTAAGCTGTATCCAGGAATCGGTTGAAACCTCACCGCCGCTGAAAATCGGCCCGATGCCAGGCCACCCCAGAACAAAAATCAAATAATTATTGAAAAAGTAGACAGGCAATCCAACTAGCATGCACCAACCGAAAACACGAACCGTCCACTGCAGTCCGCGGTTTGATGCATATACATCCCCCGCCATCGTCATCAGCGCCTCCCATAGTGGAAGGGGCGAGATTGTAATCCCGCCCCCATCCGCAATAAATGCAACTTAAATACCCAGCACTCGGTTCCGCTGGTTAGAGAAGGCAACTTCCGCAATCTTCTGATAACCGCCGATTTCCCGCAGGTTCATCTGGAAGGAATCGTCGATCTTCGTTGCAAGCGCGCTATGGGCACGTGTTTCCTCGAAGACGGCCACCGCAGCTTCGGCGAAGGCATCATAAACGTCGTCATTGAATTCCTTCAGAACAACGCCGTTCTCTGTAATCATCTTCTGCAGATACTCACCATTGAGTGCCTGGGCTTCTTCATACTGCGCCGCATGTTCTTCCATACAGCAAACAGTGATCAGCTCCTGCTCCCACTTCGTAAGGCTTTCCCACCAGGATTTGTTCATGCCGAAGGCCAACCCTCCACCCGGCTCATGCATACCCGGATAGTAGTAGTATTTTGCGGCTTCATAGAACTTCAGGAAGTAGTCGTTGTAAGGGCCGACCCACTCCGTTGCATCAATCGCACCGGAAACAAGGTTTTCATAGATCTGACCACCCGGAAGCGAGACAACAGATGCGCCAAGCTTGGCAATCACGTCGCCGCCAAGTCCTGGCATACGGAACTTGAGACCCTTGAAATCCTCTGCGGAGTTGATTTCCTTGTTGAACCAGCCGCCCATCTGGGTACCAGTTGCACCGCAGGCAAGAGCTTTCAGTCCGAATTCCCCAGACATTTCATCCCAGAGAGCCTGACCGCCCTTGAACTTGATCCAGGCGTTCCATTCCACTGTCGTCATGCCCATGGGAACAGATGTGAAGTAAGCAAAACCCGGATGCTTCCCTTTCCAGTAATAGTCAGCAGCGATATAGGCCTGCGCATTACCAGAGGCGACTTCGTCGAACGAGTCAAACGCACCAACGCGCTCACCGGCCGCGAAATAGTTCACGGTAATACGGCCTTCACTCACTTCAGTGATGCGTGCGCAGAGACGCTGGGCACTAATCCCGAGCCCCGGGAAATCGCGCGGCCAAGTCGAGACAACCGTCATTTCCTTACGTTCCTGAGCAATGGCCGGTGCCGCAAACGGTGCGGCAGCAACCCCTGCGCCAGCAATCGCTGCGCCTGTTAAAAACTTGCGTCGTTCCATAAAATGATCCTCCCATTTTAAAACTGAAGGACGGGCCAAGCCATCCTTCAAAAATATTATTCATGTAACAGATTCTTCGCGGGATTTCGGTGACCTGCTTTGGCGCAGATTTCTTATTAGTCTGACACCTTAAGGCCAGTTACTTAATTTCGCGAATTCTCCCTGTTGAAGGCATTTTGCAGGAAGATAGGCCAAATACAAGGCAAATTTTCATATTCAAAAAAATGCATATTATTGGCATATTCTAATATTTTAGATTATATATTTATATTAATACATTGTTTTTATTGTTTATATTATCAAATGGATAAGATTTGCAGGCACAGCTAAAGCTGACTTCTCCTTCTTTCGAAAATGATCGGAAAAACAGCATGAATTATCGCGGGTTAGGGCAAGTTCCGGCGTAATTGAGATGTAACCTTTCGAATCCGATGGCAAGCGGCAACAGAATTCCAGCCAAAATCCGTGTAGTTGCCAAATTCCAGCGGCTCGCCTATAACGCCGTTAGTTCTGTTAGACAGGGGCCAAGACCCTGTAATTTGGAAGAAATCTGCGTGACCCGCCTCACCCTACTTGCCGAATTACTCGATTCACTAAGCGCCACCATCGGAAAGTATGTTTCCTGGCTTGCGCTGTTCATGGTGCTGGCGCAGTTTGCCCTCGTCCTTTCCCGCTATGTCTTCGGTGTCGGCTTTATCGCACTGCAAGAAAGCATAATATACAGCTTCGCACTTTTGTTAATGCTGGGGGCTGCGGATACGTAGCGCCGAGGCGGACATGTGCGCTTCGATAACCTTAATGGCAAGTTCGGAGAAGCGGGCAAAGCAATTATCGATCTTGCCGGCAGCCTACTCCTGTTGATCCCTGTTTGCCTGGTGATCCTGATCATCAGCTGGCCCTATGTCGCCGGTTCCTGGACAATCATGGAGGGATCGCGCGAAAGCTCCGGCTTGCCGATCCTCTTTCTTCTGAAATCCCTGCTGCTGGCCTTTCCCGTCCTGTTGATTTTGCAGGGGGTCGCCACCGCGTGCCGCTCGGTTGTCCGAATTTTCGCGATAGGACGGCCATGACAATCGCGGATTATCTTGCCCTCTCCCTGTTTGCAATCACTATCCTGAGCCTGATGGCAGGTTACCCGGTGGCCTTTACGCTCGCGGGCAGTGCCCTTTTCATGGCTGGCTTCGGTTGGCTGCTGGGCGTGTTCGACCTTTCCCTGCTAGGCGCGATCCCATCGCGTATCTTCGGCGTCGCCATGTGGAACGAAACATTGCTCGCCGTCCCCCTCTTTATCTTCATGGGGATCATGCTGGAAAAATCGCGGGTGGCGGCAGAACTGCTCGGCACCATGGGCGCTCTGTTCGGGAATTTGCGAGGCGGGCTTGGCATATCGGTATTCGTCGTGGGGGCGTTGCTCGCCGCGTCCACCGGGATCGTCGGCGCGGCCGTCGTCACCATGGGGCTGATGTCCCTACCGACCATGCTGAAGAAGGGATATGATCCACACCTTGCCGCCGGATCGATCTGCGCCGCTGGCACCCTTGGCCAGATTATCCCACCCTCCATCGTGTTGATTATTCTGGCCGAGCAGATTTCAAATGCCTATGTCGCCGCCCAGTCCCTGAAAGGCAACTGGTCGCCGGAGCCAGTCTCCGTCGGTGATCTCTTTGCAGGAGCCTTGGTCCCGGGGCTGATCCTCGTCGGGCTCTATATTTTGTATCAACTTGCGGTCGCCTACCTCCGGCCCGAAAGCTCTCCTGCAGTCCCGGCGGAAGATAGAAACGGGCCGGGCAACAGCCTGCTCCCTCTTCTTCTTCGCTCCCTGCTGCCGCCAGTTATCCTGATTGTTGCAGTACTGGGATCGATCCTACTCGGCATTGCCACCCCGACGGAGGCGGCATCGGTCGGCGCGGTCGGCGCGATCCTGCTCGCCGCCCTGCGTCAGGAGGGGCGCGGCACATGGCTTCTCTATGCCGCCGGGATCAGCGTCGCGGCTTTGCTCATTCTCGCCAATGTCACCGATCTCACCGGCATCGTCACGGAGGGGGTTGGCCTCGCTGCCACGCTCGCCTTCCTCCTGATCACGCTGGTAATCGCGGGGCTCGCCCTTGCCCTTTTCCGGCTTTATCAGATGCGCATCCTGAGGGATGTGTGCCAGTCGACCATGGAGATGTCGGCCATGGTCTTCGTCATTCTGATCGGGGCGACCATTTTCAGCCTCGTTTTTCGCGGACTAGGCGGAGATGAACTTGTCTATCAGCTGCTCAGCGATTTACCGGGCGGGCGGTTCGGCGCACTTCTCGTTGTGATGGGGATTATCTTTGTGTTGGGCTTTTTTCTCGATTTCGTCGAGATCACCTTTGTTGTGGTGCCAGTGGTTGCTCCGGTGCTTCTGCTGATGGACATCAGCCCGATCTGGCTCGGCATCATGATCGCGCTGAACCTTCAGACGTCCTTCCTGACCCCGCCTTTTGGCTTCGCGCTCTTTTATCTTCGCGGTGTCGCCCCGCCTGAGGTGACGACAGGCGTTATTTACCGAGGGGTGGCCCCTTTTGTCTTTTTGCAGCTCCTGGCGCTTGGCCTGCTCGCCGCGTTCCCTGCCCTCGCGACCTGGCTGCCCACATTTATTAGCGGCGGGAACTAAAAAACGGGCGGGAAGCCACAATTCCCCGCCCGCCTGTCTCATGAAAATATTGAGGTTATTTTCGGATTTTACCGACCAGCTTCCACGCCATCGGCAGGACAGCCACGGCCTAAGCTATCTTAACAACTGCACCAACGAGGAACGGATACATCCCGACAACCAGAGCCTAATCAACGCCGTTGAAAGT
>CALEMG010000577.1 GCA_937910835.1 uncultured Alphaproteobacteria bacterium
GCGTCGCCGGGGCAGCGGGGCTACCGTGTCGATTGACATCGACCGGCTGCTGCTGGGTGACGCTGACTGGGGCATGATAGGCGGGCGCGGGGTTGGCCGTCGGCGGTCGCGACGGATCGACGAAGCGATCAAACATCCCCGAGTGGATTTGTTCCGGCAATACTGCAAACAGGGAAACCGTGTTGTCGAGGCCGATCCCGTTGACGAAATTGGCGATTGCAATGGTGAGCAGGCCGGTGCGCACCGTGCTGGCGTCTATGCCTTGCTGGTTGCAGCGGGCCAAGGCGTCCGAAAATTCCTTTGCGACGATATTGTTCATGTTGTCCCTGTTCATGCTTTACTCCTGATAGCGGATCGCGAGTGAAAGCGATGCCGTTTGACATGTACAGATAACGTCTCGCGTGAGCCTTTGTGACGGACGGAAAGCAAATTTTATGGAAATTAGGGTGTTGCGCGCTTTATCCCTATAATAGGAGCAAAAGCGCACACTCGATGATACGGAGGATGCGCGGCGCGCAAGGAGAATAGAATGCTAGCGGAATTTGATGCATTTGCCGAGTTGATTGAGAACAGCCGGTCAATTGTCATTTTTACCGGGGCGGGGATCAGCACAGAATCCGGTATCCCCGATTTTCGCAGCCCCGGCGGGCTCTGGGAGAAGAACCGACCAATTGACTTTTCCGAATTCCTGCAATCGGAGGAGGCCCGGCGAGAGAGCTGGCGACGCAAATTCGCGATGGAGCCGGTTCTGTCGAAAGCCAAACCAAATAAAGGGCATATGGCTATTTCCTCACTTTACGCTAAAGGAAAAATCGGCGCGGTCATTACGCAGAATATAGATGGCCTGCATCAGGCGTCCGGCATTCGCGACGAAGATGTGATCGAAGTACATGGCAACACGACCTATGCGAAATGTCTCGATTGCGGGGCGCGGATGGAACTCTCCAGAGTGCAGGAAATTTTCTCATCCGATGAAACCCTGCCAACATGTGAGGATTGCGGCGGGATCGTTAAGACGGCGACCATTTCCTTCGGTCAGGCGATGCCGGTGGAGGAAATGCGCCGGGCCTCCGCCGCAGCCACGACCTGCGATCTGATGTTGGCGATCGGCTCCTCCCTCGTTGTTTATCCTGCGGCGGATATTCCGCTGATGGCGAAGCAGGGTGGTGCGGATCTGGTGATCCTCAATCGAGAGCCGACACCGCTGGACGGTTATGCGGACATAGTGCTCAACCGGGAAATCGGGGAAACGCTTGCCGCTGTCACAAAATTGTAAAACAACGCTCTCATAAGAAATATAGAAATATTCCCCTGATCCCGGTGCGGCCGTAATGAGAATAGAGAATGCATAATAGTAATAGCTACTTATGGAAAATGCTGGTGTTTGTTTTCGCCATGGCCGCGCCCGTTTCCATCGTCACAATTTTTATATATTCGGGTGAAGAGTTTGTACTCGAAGAATATTTACTGATTCTTGCCGCCGCAATATTACCCGCTCTGATTCTCTACACTCGGCTGGTTCGTGAGATGCAGGCGGTGGCCTTTCGGATGGAGCGCGCGGCGATCATGTCGCCGCGGGAAGGGGATGACCCGACGGGTCTGCGGACCGGCTTGTTACCTCTGGATAATTTGTTGCTGACCATGCAGCAATATCGCCGTGTGCTGCAACATATGTTGCGGGAAGCGCAGTCGCGCCAGGACGAGGCATCGCTTTTGTTTGATATGCTGCCCGATCCGGTGCTGGTGCTCGGCAACCGGCGGCGGATTCGCCGGTCCAACGCGGCGGCGAATAAATTCTTCAATGTGACCGAGATGGAGGGGGATCTTACCCGATTCTTGCGTCATCCGGCCCTGCTGAAGGCGGTCGACGCCGCCTATGCGGGCAAGGATCCGGACATGCGGATCGAATTTACCATCTCTGACGTCGTTCCACGCCATGTCGCGGCCTATATCGTTAATCTGAAAGATGAAAGTAGTGAGGGTCTTCGCCTGATCGTCACTTTGCATGACCTGACCGAATCGCGCCGAATGCAACAGATGCGGGTCGATTTTGTTGCCAATGCTAGCCATGAGCTTCGAACCCCGCTTGCGATCCTGATCGGCGCGCTTGAAACGCTCATCGGGCCGGCGCGGAATGATCTGGAGGCGCAACAGCGGTTTTTCTCCATGATGCAGGCGCAATCACTTCGGATGTCACAGCTGATTGACGATCTCCTCTCCCTGTCGCAGATAGAGATTAATGAGCACAGCCGCCCCTCCGACCGGGTTGATCTCGGCAAGGTCCTGCAAGGAGTTCGCAGTCTACTCAAGGCGAAATCGGCCGAGTTAAGCAAGACAATTGCGCTGCAGATGCCGGAAAATGACGTGTTCGTCACCGGCGATTTCGATCAGTTGACCCAGATATTTACCAATCTTGTCGACAACGCCCTGAAATACAGTCGCGAGGAAAGCGAGATTCGCATTGAGGTGACGGTTGCGGCGCGCGAGGCGCGGATTACTGTCATTGATGAAGGGGAGGGCATCCCCGAGGAGCATTTATCCCGATTAACCGAGCGGTTCTATCGGGTTGACAGCGATCGCAGCCGCAAACTAGGCGGGACAGGGCTGGGCCTCGCCATTGTTAAGCATATTGTGAGTCGCCATCGCGGGCATCTCGAGATTGATTCCGTGGTTGGTGAAGGCTCGAAATTCTCCGTCAGATTGCCTATTGCAAGCGCATAAGCGCAGAAAACAGCCGTTTATCGGCTGTAACATTACTGTCATGAAACTGTAGTATTTCTGTCGCTGACGCAGCGCATTGTCCGTCCAACGACAGATAATGCTGTCGTATGCAATTAACGGAGAATGAAACGTGCTAAACAAAACTTTCGGTCTGGCGATCGCCGCAACGGTCGCCACTGTTGCCCTTTCGGGACAGGCCATGGCTCGCGATCAGATCAGGATCGTCGGCTCTTCGACAGTTTTTCCATTTTCAACTGCAGTTGCTGAAGCTTTCGGCAGCACCGGCAGCTTTAAGACACCGGTTGTTGAAAGCACCGGCGCTGGCGGTGGTTTGAAGCTTTTCTGTGCAGGCGCCGATCTGAATACGCCTGACATCACGAACGCTTCGCGCCGTATTAAGAAGTCTGAAGTTGAAACTTGCGCGAAAAACGGCGTTGCCGATATCACCGAGGTTAAAATTGGTTACGACGGCATCGTTCTTGCCAACTCCAAGGCTACCGCTCCGCTGAGCCTGACGAAGAAGCAGATTTTTGCGGCTCTCGCCAAGCAGGTTCCGATCGACGGTAAGCTGGTTGATAACCCGTACAAGACTTGGAAAGACGTTGATCCGTCTCTTCCTGATACGAAAATTGAAGTTCTCGGCCCGCCCCCGACCAGCGGAACGCGTGACGCGTTTGTTGAGCTGGCCATGGAAGGTGGCGCAAAAGGCTATGACATGCTGAAGGCTCTGAGAAAATCAGACAAGAAAGCATTCAAGGCAGTTGCCCATTCAGTTCGTGAAGACGGCGCCTACATCGAAGCCGGTGAAAACGACAATCTGATCGTTCAGAAGCTCGAAGCAAATCCGGATGCCGTCGGCATCTTCGGTTTCAGCTTCCTCGACCAGAACTCTGACAAGCTGCAGGGCAGCATGGTTGGGGGCGTTGAGCCGACATTCGATAATATCGCAGGTGGCCAGTATGGCATTTCCCGTTCACTTTACTTCTATGTGAAGGACTCGCATGTCGGTGAAGTTCCGGGCATCAAGGAATTCATTGCTGAATTCACTAGCGAAAAAGCCTTCGGCGAGTTCGGTTATTTGACCGAAAAGGGTCTGATCCCGCTTACCGAAGCTGAGCGTGTAAAAGTTCGCACAGAAGCACTCGATCTGGCGCCTCTGAAACTTATGTAATCCTGTTCGAAGGAGGCGGGGACATATGTCGCTCGCCTCTTTCTTTCCCTCTTTGCGTTCTTTTCACTAACAAAAAGAAACCGATATGAGCTTTTATCCTCTTTTAATCGTTCTTTTGCTGATGTCTGCGGTTGGATATTGGTTTGGCTCAAAAAAGGCGCTCAGTACCGTTGGCAAATCCTCTAATTTTATTACGCCTCGCCCACATCAGTTCGGACTGTATGTCGTTATCTGGGCCCTTGTGCCGCCCGTTGTTCTTGGTGCCCTCTGGGCCATGCTTCAGGTGACACCGATCCAGATGGACACAGGCGCTATGCGCCAGATCGACCGGGTTGTCTTTCCGGTTCTTCTTCTTCTCGCCGCCGGGGCAGGGCTCTATTTTTCGATTTTAAGAATTAATCCCGATCTTCGGGTCCGCAAGACGATTGAAGGCGTGATCTATATTATTCTGATCCTTGCCTCGATTATCTCTATTCTCACGACTGTCGGCATTGTTCTGTCGCTCCTGTTCGAGACGATCCAGTTCTTCGGCAAAGTTCCGATGAGCGAATTCTTTTTTGGCCTCACTTGGAGCCCGCAGACAGCCCTTCGCGCCGATCAGGTCGGCTCTTCCGGAGCATTCGGGTCAGTTCCGTTATTTACCGGTACGCTGCTCATTACCTTTCTCGCCTTGTGCGTGGCGGTTCCTCGTGGATTGTTGAGCGCGGTCTATATGCCCGACTATGCGTCCAGCAAGTTCCGCTCGGTGGTTAAGCCGATGCTGGAGATTCTGGCAGGCATCCCAACAGTGGTATATGGCTTCTTTGCCGCCTTGACGGTCGGCGTCTTCTTCCGTGATCTTGGCGACTCCATCGGGATCGATGTTGTTTCTGAAAGTGCGCTTGCCGCCGGTGTGGTCATGGGGATGATGATCATTCCCTTCGTTTCCTCGCTAAGTGACGACATCATCATGGCGGTGCCGCAGTCTTTACGCGACGGGTCCTACGGCCTCGGCGCGACGAAATCGGAGACTGTCCGTAAAGTGATCCTGCCCGCGGCCCTGCCGGGGATTGTCGGCGCGGTGTTGCTGGCCGTCAGCCGGGCGATCGGGGAAACCATGATCGTGGTGATGGCCGCCGGCTTTGCCGCCAACCTGACCGCCAACCCGCTGGAAGCCGTGACAACGGTAACCGTACAGATTGTCGGCTTGCTGGTTGGGGACCAGGAATTTGACAGTGCCAAAACTCTGGCCGCCTTCGCACTGGCCTTGGTGCTGTTCATTGTCACTTTATGTCTGAACGTGATCGCCTTGATCGTGGTTCGCAAATATCGAGAAAAATATGACTGATCAAGCTCAAAAAAATGGCGGCAACGCCTGGCAATCAGAAAAGTTCCTCAAGAACCTGACAAAGCGCAAAAGGGCGGAGCGCCGGTTTCGTCTGACGGGTCTGCTCGCAATCATAACGGCGCTGACGCTGCTTGCCATTCTGCTGTTCAGCATTGTCAGTAAGGGGTATACCGCCTTTGTGCAGACATTTGTCACGCTGGACATCACCTTCGCGGAATCGGTTATCGATCCGAACGGAACACGGGATCCGGTGGAGTTACGCACCGCGAATTATACCAAGCTGGTACAGAATTCCCTGCGTGAAAAATTCCCCGATGTGACGGGTCGGCGCGATCTCCGACGGTTATTCAGCCTTGTCAGCGGCGATGCGGATATCAAGCTTCGTGAAATGGTCGAGAATGACCCGGAGCTGATCGGCAAGACGATTCCTGTTTCGCTCCTTGCCGGGGATGATGTCGATATGGTCAACAAGGGTTATATCGACCGGAACCTGGTGGAAGATGATCGACGTGTGAAAGATAAGGAGTTGGCTTGGCTCGACGTGCTGGAAGCGGACGGCGATATCGCAATTCGTTTCAATACGGGCTTCTTTACCAACGGTGATAGTCGGGAGCCGGAGAAGGCGGGTATTGCCGGCGCTATGGTCGGGTCCTTTTATACGCTTATTATCACCATGGTGATTGCCTTTCCCATCGGTGTGATGACAGCGATTTATCTGGAAGAATTTGCGGCCAAGAACAAGCTCACTGACCTGATTGAGGTAAATATCAACAATCTGGCGGCGGTTCCCTCGATCGTGTTCGGTCTTCTCGGCACCGCTGGTCGGCGGTTTGACGCTCGCCCTGATGACATTGCCGACAATTATCATTGCGGCCCGTGCCGCCATCCGCGCCGTACCGGACAGCATTCGCCAAGCGGCCCTTGGCCTCGGTGCGTCAAATCAACAGGCGGCGTTCCACCATATCCTGCCGCTGTCCATGCCGGGCATCCTGACAGGAACGATTATCGGCCTGTCGCAAGCACTCGGTGAGACGGCGCCGCTCCTGATGATCGGGATGGTCGCCTTCATCGCCGATATCCCGGGCGGGTTTGGCGATCCGGCAACCGTTATGCCGGTGCAGATTTTCCTCTGGGCGGATAGCCCGGAGCGAGCCTTTGTTGAAAAAACATCCGGCGCGATCATGGTATTGCTCGGGTTCCTAGTCATTATGAACGCTTTTGCGATTTTCCTTCGCAAGAAGTTCGAACGTCGCTGGTAGAAGGAAATGAACGTGCAAATCCAAGCAGAAGAGAATGTCGAAAGCCGCTCCAGTGCGGAGCATGGGGTGATCATCTCAACGCGGGACGTCAATGTGTATTATGGCGATAATCACGCCCTGCATGGCGTCTCACTGGATATCAACAAGCATCAGGTG
>CALEMG010000578.1 GCA_937910835.1 uncultured Alphaproteobacteria bacterium
ATGGAGCCCTGAGCCGTGAGAGAATATCCTTACGTATCCGCGATAATGGCGATACGCGCGTTCAGACGACCAAGCTGGATGGCGGGCTGACAAAGGGACTGTCGCAGACGTTGGAATATGAGAATGAGATCGCGGACGACGTCCCTGATCTGAACCTGATCAGCGATAGAGCGGTCGCGTGTCGGATAGAGAAAGTCTTGGAGGGAGAACCGCTCGTACCGCTTTTTGAGACCTGCATTAACCGCACGGCTGCCCTTATTGATATCGCGGGTGAGGGGGTGGTTGAACTCGCGATTGATATTGGCGAAGTCCGGGCCGGGGATAAAAGCGCCCCGCTCGATGAAGTGGAACTGGAGCTTAAATCGGGCTCGCCCTTCGCCATGTTAAGTGCGGCGGAGAAGCTTTTTGCGGGCGTGGCGGTGACGCCTAGCAAGCTGCACAAGGCCCAGCGGGGCTTTGCCCTGATCGGCTTAACGGGTGGAGAAGAGGCGTCCCCCGCGCCAGCCTTTTCGAAAAAGACGGAGATCACGCGCGCCATGTCCGGTGTAGAGACGCTGCGGTCCGTCGGGAACGCAGCAGCAGAGCAGATCCTGCAAAACTGGGAATTTATGTTGGCTGATCCTGCGCCGGAGGGGCCGCATCAGCTACGGGTCGGGCTGCGCCGCCTACGCACGGCGCTGCATATGCTGAATGCGAAGAAGCTGGGGCCGGAGTTTTTAGCGCTCGAAGAAATGGCGCAGCGGCTGGCGGGCGTTGCTGGCGAACTCCGCGATGCGGATGTACTACTGAGCGATATATTTGAGCCCGCCGCGGGGCAGCTTGAGGGAATTCCCGAGTGCGGTGCACTTCGCGATGCTCTCACCGCGCATATTGCCGAAAAACGCCGGGCCGTGCGTGATAGCTTAAGGAGCGCCGACTGGACCATGCTGAAGCTGCACTGCCTGTTTTTCGATTTTTTAATTGACCGGGCACTTGCGCGGGCGGATGGGGATTTCACTGACCCCAAGATATTGAAACATGCGGATAAGGCGCTCGCAAAAGCCTGGCGGCGGGTGAACGATTGGGGAGAGCGGATTGACGACCTCACCACCGATGAGCGCCATAGTATGCGCAAGAAGCTGAAATCACTTCGCTATGTCACGGAATTTTTCCTACCGCTTTATTCCGCGAAGAAGGCGACGCCGTTTCTGAAAAAGCTGCAGCGTCTACAGGATGTGTTCGGCTACCTCAATGACGTTGCGACGAGCCGGCAGTTATTAGACATCGTCGCGAAAAACAAAGAGGCTGGGGCGGATCTTAACTCGCAAGCCTTGATCATCTACAACTGGCACCTCGACCGCGCCGATGTGGCCTGGCGAAACACCAAGAAGCGTTGGAAAAAACTCACGAAGGTCGAGCGTTTCTGGGAATGACCTCGGGTAGGTTCAGGCGGCCTTGGGCAGGGTGAAATGGAAAGTCGTCCCTTTCTCCTGCTCGCTCTCTACCCGGATTTGACCCTTGTGCAGCTCGACCATCTCCTTACAGAGGGGCAAGCCGAGCCCGGTTCCAATCTCTCCGTCCGTGCCAGGGGTTGTGGTCTTTTTATCAATGGCAAAGGTGTCTGTCAGGATCCCGGGTGCGATGCCGACGCCCGTATCCGAAATCGAAATTTCGACCATGTCTCCCTTGCGCTCCGCCCTTACTTCTATACGACCGCCAGAAGGAGTGAACTTAATCGCATTTGAGATCAGGTTGCGGATGACTAGAAGGATCATGTTCCGGTCGGCCTTAACCGTTACGTCAGGAATTTGGCTGGACAGCGCTACATTCTTGTTGGAGGCGGAGGTTTTCATCAGGGAGATGCTTTCCTCAACCAGGTTCGGCAGGTTAAGCGGCACGGCCTGCATGTTGCCTTTCTCCATCTGAAAGCGACCCCATTCCAGAAGATTTTCAAGCAGATCATAAAGCGTATTGCTGGAAACATTAATCATGGAGGCATATTCCACAACCTCCTTCGGTGAAAGCATATCGGCTCGTTTGGCCAGAAAATCGGAAAACCCGAGAAGCGCGTTGAATGGGCTTTTCAGATCATGGGCAATAATGGAAAAGAAGCGGTCTTTGATCGCGATTTCCCGGGATAGCTCGCCCTTCAGCCATGCCTCATTTTCTGCAAGTTCAACAAGTTCGCCGCCCTGCAACTCCAGCCGCTCCTGCGTATCCATCAACTCGGCGATCTTGATTTCGAGGATTTCATTGTTTTTTAAGGCGTCATGGCGGGCTTTGCGCAGTTCCATCTCGTCAATCACGATACCTGCGAGTTCCTGCATCAATAACATGTGATCTTCGCTCAGTTTCCGTGGTTTGCGGTCAATGGCGCAAAGTGTGCCGATCTTGAACCCGTCCGGCGTGATCAGGGGTGCGCTGGCATAGAAACGGATGGACGGAGCACCTGTAACCAGAGGATTGTCGCGAAAGCGCTTATCCTCCAGCGCATTTGGCACGACCATAACTTCGTCATGGAGGATAGCGTGGGAGCAGACAGCCATGTCTCGTGGCGTTTCCCGTATATTTATCCCATAGTATGACTTGCACCACTGGCGATGCTCATCAACCAGGCTCATCAGAGAAATCGGAACGCTGAGCGTTTTGGAAATGATCCGGGTGATACTGTCGAAACTGGCTTCCTGCGCTGTATCCAGAATATCGTATTCCCTTAATCGCTTAAGCCGTTGTTCCTCATTATCAGGCAGTGCGGCGATTTCCATGTTAGCGTCCCCCTATAATTCTTTTTTTCAACCTGGGTCTGAGATATTCGGTTGCTGTGTTTACTCAAAAAACCTGAAGAATATGCCCGTTCAACAGGATCTCATGAGGTGCAACTTCTATTTTAAAAGAGATAATTTTTGGTTAATTGGCACGCTCAGCAACTCACGGCAAATTCAAGTTGCATATAATTTTTTTGATGCCGGGAGAAGAGATCAGAAATATAGCGTAAAAAATGTAATATTTTCAGGTAATTATATATTAATTACAATCTTCTAATGCATTTTGGCCAACGAGATGCGAAATAGGTAGAGTTGCGCTTTATGATTGTACTTTATGGTCTTATCGCGCTGGTAATAGCTCTCTGACTTTGCCCGGTTTGCCGCAATTAATGCGGTTAGAGCAAACTTCGGACGAGGTTCCATTTACTGGCCATAAACGGTCACAGAAAGTGCTTTCGGAATTTCACGTCTGACGAGAAATTGGATTATCTGCGAGGATACGCTCGGCGGCGAGGGAGCCGGAACCGGGACTGGCGCCGCCGCCCGGCCAAGTGGAGGCACCGCATATATAGAGGCCAGGCAGGGGCAATGCGTGATGCGCATGGCCCGGAAAGGGTCGATTACCATAAAATTGGTCGAGATGGGCGCTGCCGGCAACAAGATCACCGCCCACCAGATTGGGGTTGAGCGCTTCCAGGTCCAGCGGGGTATGAACCGTGCGCGCCAGGATTTTATCCCGCAGCCCCGGGGCGTAGCTTTCAATCTTGTCGAGGACCCGGTCAGCAAAGGCATCGCGCACTTCGGTTGTCCAGCTTCGGCCTATGATGTCTCCCGCTGCGTCGTCCTTTATCTCGGCGGGCACGCAGCGCACCATGATCCAGAGCACATGCTTTCCCTTCGGCGCGCGGGTCGGATCGTAGAGCGTCGGCTGACCGATCACGCAATAAGGTTCCGCAGGGAGCCGCCCGGTCACCCCCTCCCGGTAGGTGCGGGCCATATAATCGAGAGAGGGACCGATATGCACATAAAAACTCTGTCGCGCCTCTTCCGCCCGCCAGTCAGGAAGATCGGAAAGGGCGAGATGGATCATCATCGTACCGGGCCCATACCGCCACTGATGCGCGCGCTCTATAATAGGCGCGGGAAGCTGATCGCCCGTGAGGTTGAGTAGGGAAGATGGTGTGACGCCCGCGACAACGGCGCGGGAAGTCTTGATGACCTCGCCGTTTTCAAGACGAACCCCGACGGCACGACCGTTTTCAACCACAACCTCCTCAACCATGGTCGAAGAACGCAATTCGCCGCCGGTATCATGAAGGCGCGCCGTCATCGCCTCGATCAGCTTGACCGAGCCACCTTCGGCCAAGGAAATGCCCTGCAATGCGTCGATATTGCTTTCCAGAAAAGGAAAGAAGCTGCCGCCTGCGATATCCGGCGCATGATCCAGATGCAGCCCCCAGGCGGCGATCATTGCTCGCATTTCCTCGCTCTCGAAGCGGGAGGAGAGCAGGCTGCGCGGCGACTCCATAAGCAACGCCTTCAGTTTGGGCAGAAGGGAGAGTGGAGCGTCATCGAGATTTCCGAATGGATTATCTGGTGTCTCTGTCTCCGGTGCGGGCGAGCCAAATAGCTGAAACAGAGGCGGCGCGCACTCTTGGAAATCACTTGTCCAGTTCTGCCAATTGCCAATATCGGCGGGGGAAAATTCGGCGATTGATTGCGCCATCTTCTCCGCATCGGTCGAGATACCGAGAAAGCGGCCCCCCTCAAATACCGAGCCGACGGACGGATCGGCGACAATGAAGCGGAGCCCCTTGCGGGCCAGCGCTTCCTTATGTTCTTGATAGAAGGGCGACCCAATGAACAGATTGAGATTGATGGCGCCGATATCATGATGGAACCCGGGTAGGGTCAGCGGTTGCGTGCGGATTGATCCGCCGGGTGTGCTGTTCTTTTCTAGCACCAGCACGCGCCAGCCGGCTTCTCCCAACAGGATTGCGCCACCAAGCGCGTTGATCCCCGCGCCGATAAAGATGGCATCATAGGAAGAGGAACCGGCGCCAACTGACTCGCTAGGGTTTGTCATCGGCTTTTGCGCCCCTTTTGTATATTAGTCGCTCCACTCGGCAAGTTCGACCGTAATCCCCTCTGGACCGGTGATGAAGAAAAGCTGTCGGTTATGGAAATCTTTAAGCTCGCTCCTGACCTCGACGCCGTGGGATTTGAGATGGCTGACCATCGCCTCGGCGTCTTTAACCGCGAAGCAGATATGATTGAAGCCAAGCTTGTCGAGACGGGGGTCGTTTGCGGCCATCGCCTCCGCCTCCGGCGTGCGGTAATGCAGAATCTGCACCTCGAAGCGCGGCGTGATGCCGGGAATGGCGAGGGTAATGTGATCCGCCTCTATATCCGGAATGCCCATATAGCCCGCAAAAGGCTCTCCGGCGATGACAACGGACTTATCATCCTCGAATCCGAGAAGGCCGAAAAAATCAATCGCCGCCGAAAGATCGCGCACGGCAACAGTGACATGGTCAAAATGTGTAATCATCTAATTTCCCGTTCTGTGCGGTTTCTCTTTACTCAACTGGATAGCAGGGTCTGTCCTTGCCCTCACTCTCCCAGTTAATCCAGAGCTTGTCGTCGGTTCCGAGTTCCAGCGTCACATAGTTTCGCTGGCGGATATACTGGTCAGATGCGAAGGGAGTGAGCATGGAGACGCGGATATCGCGGTTTTCATCGAGATATTCTGTCCGGTCGTTCGTCACCGTCATGATGCCGATCCATTGCAGGCGGCTCGGCGCCGGATGAACAATGCCGGACGAGACCACTTGATGGACTTTGCGCTGCCGTTTGCTGTCATGGATGACGCCGATGCAACCAATATGCACATCGCCCGAGAGGATGACGGTTTTATGGGCCTCGCCGCGCTGCTTCGCGCGCTTCAGCAGCCAGTGGATCAGTCGGGCGCGCTCCCCCTCATGGTTCTTTGATCGCCAATGATCTTTCAGATCATCAGTGAGCTCTTCCTCCCAAGGTGTTATTTCAAAAGTCTTTTCGACGGCTGAAAAATCCCGATATACGACCGGCACGGCGGAGAGCACTAAAAGATGCCCGTCCGTCGTTTTTTTTAAGTAATCGATCACCTTGTCCCATTGCGCTTCGCTCATCACCCGGTCAAGCGTCCGCTCGGCCCGATTATCGATCGCGAGAATATTGTACCCCCGGAACTTGAGGGCGACGGCGTAATGCTCTGCCTTATTATCGAGCAGGCTCCCGTTGAAGCGGGATCGGATCTGGAACATCTCGAAATATTTTTTGGCGGTTCCAAAAATATACCGGAATACGTCGCTTTCGAGCAGGTCTTTTGGATAGCTGCCCCAGCCATCGAAGATATCATGATCATCCCACATCATGACGGAGGGGATGCTGGCCAGCATCAGGCTCATATGGGGATCGGTCCAGCGGGTCTGATAGAGCTTGTCGTAGAATTTATCGATCTGCGGGCGCATGGTGGTGTTCGCGACGCGGGCGATTTTTTCCTTACGGGATAGCGCGTTCCATTCCTGAAGTTCGGGCACGGCGGTCCAGATACTGTCCGCATAGAGCTGATCTCCGCCCATCAGGAGGAGGGAGAAGGGCGTCCCATCTTGATCACTATGCTTTTCGGCCATATCCCGCCAAAGCTCGTATGGATTTTCCGTCTTGTGCATAAGGTCGAGGTCTGAAAAGCCGTTGCAGGAACCATAGGCGAATTTCGGCTTCTCGGTTTTACCCGGCACATGAAATACCCATTTGTTTCGCTCATGCCCGCATTCCGCTGCTGTGCCATCGATCCGGATTTCATACTCAAAAGCTTTGCCTGACTTTCCGGTCGGGGTCGCGATTTTTTGCTCCCCCCGCCAGACTTTGGAGGAGGGGGTCTCGCCGACCTCCTTGCATTCCACGGCTTTCCCATCAACAGACCATTCTGGCTTTGGCACATCCTTCGCCGTGGAAAAACAGACGGTATAGAGCGTATCGGATTCCACCCCCAGAATTGGCCCAACCTTTAGACGTGCCATCAATACCTCCCAGCCGTAAAACGGGCGATTAATACTCGCCGGGCATGATACTACGCCGGGGAATTCCCGCCATCAACCGTTATCCCTTCGCAAGGTCAGGAAGGCCGCGCCGGTCAAGAGGAGCGAGACGCCGCTCACGATGGTGCGGGTAATATTCCAGGCCTGCCAGGGGGCGGAATATGCCTGCCAGATTTGCCGGGCCTCCTCGGTGCTTTCGGGGATGGTCACAAGGGCGAGAGCTTCATTCATCTGGACATTCACCGCGAAGGTCAGGACCATGCCGCCAAAGAGATAGACCAGCCCGGCAAGCGCAAAGAAAAGGGCGCTGCGGCGGCGCGTGGCGAACCATGCCAGCGCCGCCGTTGCGAGAAGGACAAAGGGCGTTCCGAAAAAGGCCGGGGCGAAGACTGGGTTCCGGACCGAGGCGTTCATGGCCTGCATTGCCGCGATGGCGACCTTCGGGTCCGCCGCATCCAGCCCCCACATGGTTGAGCAGGTCCAGGCGTAAAAGAAGCCGAAGATCGCGCCACTAAGCAAGAGCGAGAGGAAGGCAAGGGGGACGAGCAGGACATTTTTGCGAGTGTGCTCCGGTTGTTCAGTAGCGGTCATCGTCAAATCCTTTAGGCGTAATTATATGTACGGTTGTCATTATCCGTAATTTAGTTTACGGTTATTGTCAACGAATTCAGGAGATATATATGCGCGAAGAGACAAAGCTCATCCGGCAACAACAGATTGCGCAGGCTGCCTATGAGGTACTGGAAGAGAAGGGCTATGCGGGCGCGTCGATGCTTGCCATCGCGAAGCGGGCAAAGGCCTCGAACGAGACGCTCTATAACTGGTATGGCGATAAGCGGGGCCTGTTCAAGGCGCTTGTCACGCGCAATGCGGAGGAGGTGAAATCCCTGCTGGAGGCGGAACTCGCGGCGGCGGAGGACCCGATCGAGACGCTTCGCCGGATCGGTCCGAAGTTGATTGCCCTGCTTACCGGCGCGCG
>CALEMG010000579.1 GCA_937910835.1 uncultured Alphaproteobacteria bacterium
AAATAATCGCGTCAAAAGTTCCCTGCTCGAGAGCGTCCCGTGACAAGGGTGTCAATTCATGACCCACAACAACCACTTTTTGATCCAGGTCGCCTTTACGTAAGAACTTTATCAACCCCGAGTTTCCAGCGGCCGACGAGTAGATGCCGGTGATATCTGGCTCAGTGGCAAAAGCGTCCGGTAAAAGCTTTTCCAGAAGATCCGGGTCATCTCGGCCCTCCAGCGACGGTAAAACGGTCACCCCTGGGAAACTTTCGGTCATTACCTGATCGAATCCCAATCTCCGTTCAAGATGGTCCCGCGCTAACATAGAACCCGTGACAACCAATATTTTTCCTTTTTCCTGGGATAGGAAATGACCCATTAGCTGACCGGCGGTTCGCCCTGCCGCCACGTTATCAATACCAACAAAATGATCACGCTTGGAGCTTGGTAAATCCGATACCAGCGCAACAACGGAAACGCCACGTTTCTTAACCTGGTCGACAGCATCCCGCACCGATGGCGTTTCCGGGCTGAATATTGCAATGCCGTTCACATCCTCGGGATCAATCTCCGAGATAATGCGAGCCATGGCCTGCGGAGCAAAAGCAGGCACCTTTTCAAAACTGAGTTTGGTTCGATCGAACGCCATAACTTCAGACAAGTAGGAAATCTGCTCTTCAAGGAGGGAAATGAATTCGTTGTTACTCTCCGGGAGCAAAAAATGAAATCGATATACTCTTCCGCGCGCTAAATTTGCAGCCGCCGTATCGCGAACATACCCGAGTTTTTGGATCGCCTTGTTAACCCTCTCGATGGTAACACTGCGTACGCCGGGGCGGCCATTTAACACCCTATCCACAGTCGCAAGGCTGACCCCGGCAACTCTAGCGATGTCATTTACGGTTGGTTTTAGAATGATGTCACGCTCCTGCTTTCTCATTAGTGCTGCTTCATGCCTCTTCCATGGCTTTTGCGAGCCCCTCGAATAACAAAGCAACCGCCTCAGCTCCAGGAGCTTTATGGCCGATGAGATTTTCTGCCGTGACATAAGACGCCCGGCCCGCTTTAGCACGTCCGATTTTCGCGGTCGCATTGGCACCCGCCCTTGCGGCGTCTGCAGCAGCGGTCATGCCCTCAGAAAGCATGTTCAGGGCAGGGTCCAGCGCGTCTATCATTGTTCTGTCACCCTTTTGCGCACCCCCAACCTCGCTTATCCTGGAAAGGCCCGCAGACAGGGCCGCTGCTGTCGATTTTCCGCCGGCGAATGCATCCCCGGCCGCGCTGAAGAAAATAGCCAGAATGACACCCGACGAGCCCCCCATAGTCTGGCTAAGTTCATTGCCGACAGCCCGGAAAAGCTGTGTCAAATCCGCTAAAGGCATCCGAACAAGGCTTTCTTTCAATGCACGCGCAGCTGTTGCCAAGGTACTGCCCGTATCACCATCACCGGATTTTGCGTCCAGCGCGTTCAAGTCGTCTTCTGCATCAATCAGCAAATCACAACAAGCCTCTATAATCGCTTTTGTTTTCGCGTTCACGGAAGCAATTGGCTTGATTGGCGTCAAACCATCCGGAAGCAGCAGCGTCTGAACCGGTACGATTGAAACCATTCCTGGCCAGGCATTTAATTCTACCTTGGTATCCAAGGCAGACTGCCATTCTTCTGAGAGAGGCATGATGGATACCGAAAACCCATGCATATCCAGCGATGTCATCATCGGCGCGGGACCGATTATATACTTAATATGCTCAGCAAGGGGTGATCTCGCAAGCTCCTGCGCCAATACCGACATCTCTAGAGGAGTAGTACTGCCGAGGTTATTCAACAGCGCTACATGCGGGCCATTGCCAACTTTTTCAGAAAGCTTGCCGAGAACTGCAGCCATGGCTCTATGCGCTGACTCAAAGACGACCTGTTCAGCCCCAGCTTCACCATGAATGCCCAGCCCGAGCTCAGCCTTGCCTACGCCAATGCGGGCCTCTTTCTGGGAGCCGGGAACGGTACAGGTGTCAAGCGACATACCAATGGTTGATACAGCATCGATTACATCTCTTGCCGTATTCGCAACTCGATCCAGATCCACGCCACTTTCAGCTGCCGCACCCGCGATCTTATGGACGAGGAGCGTTCCGGCTACACCGCGCGGCTGAGGCAATTCCGGAAGCGCGACATCATCATCGACGACAACCATTTCAACTTTTAGCCCAAAAGCCTTCGCACGCTCCGCTGCCAGTCCAAAATTCAGACGGTCTCCTGTATAGTTTTTAACAATCAGCAGACAGCCCGCTTCTCCGGTAACTGCAAGAATTCCGGCAAGAACTGCGTCCACAGAAGGGGATGCGAAGACCTCACCACAAATAGCTGCCGTCAACATGCCCCGTCCTACAAATCCTGCATGAGCAGGCTCGTGCCCAGACCCACCGCCAGAAATCAACGCCACTTTCGACTTATCCCAATCGGCGCGAATAACAACTTTTATGTGCGGATAACCATCCAAACGGACTAACCGTCCTCCCGCACTTTGCAAAAGCCCGTCGATAGCATCTGTTACCAGGGTTGTTTTTGAATTTACAAATTGGCTCATGTTACACCCCTAGAATATCCGGTTTCCGTTATCATCAAAGTAAAGTGGATCATTTGGTTCGATTGAAATGTTCGAGCCAACATCATAGGTCACATGCGGGTCGACCAACGTGGTGATATCATGTCCTTGTAATTTCAAATGTAACCGCGTCTGATCTCCCAGATGCTCTACCCGTATAACCTCTGCCGGCTGACCGGAGCCCTGCCGTATCTGCTCTGGCCGCATACCGATTTGCGCCGCACCGTTGCCAGTTAACCCAAACAGTTCAGCGGGAAGAATATTGATCCGCGGCAAGCCAAGGCGGCTCGCCACATAAACACTGTTCGGGTTCTCGTATATTTCCCGGGGAGACCCGTATTGGACCAGTCTTCCATGATTGAGCACACCGACATGTGTCGCCATAGTCATAGCCTCAATTTGGTCATGAGTGACATAGAGTAAAGTTGCGCCTAGCGTCGCCTGAATGCGTTTCAACTCCACCCGCAACTCAGTCCTGAGTTTTGCATCGAGAGAGCTCAGCGGTTCATCCATGAGATAAATTGAGGGATTGCGTACTAATGCCCGCCCGATGGAAACCCGCTGCATTTCCCCACCCGACAGCTGCGTTGCCTTGTTGTCTAGTTTGTCGGATATTTGCAAGACGGAAGCGACTTCTGCAATCTTGCGTTCAATTTCCACCTCCGGCGTCTTCAACATGGGAGAACGCAAAGGAAAGGCTAAGTTATCGCGAACGGAAAGATGCGGATAGAGAGAGTATTGCTGAAAAACCATGGCAACATCACGCTGTGCCGGAGTTTCCTTGTTCACAACTCGCCCGCCGATAGAAATTTCTCCCTGATCAAGTTTTTCAAGACCGCTAATAAGGCGCAAGGTCGTCGTTTTCCCCGCGCCGGTCGGCCCGAGAAGCACGACAAATGCTCCTTCAGGGATCGTCATGGTAACATCATCCACTGCGATGTCTGATCCAAACGACTTGGATACATTCTTGAGCAAATCCTCAGCCATTGGCCAGCACCCCGCTGTTTAATTCAGAAACGATCGCCCGGCCACTTTGCTCATGAAACAATGTGATCGTCGCTGGATTGAAATTCAACCCAACCCTATCTCCGACATTAATTACCTGGCTTGAGTTTACGCGCGCCTTCAAATCCCCATTGGGGGTTTCCAGTGTCACGATCTGTGTTGTTCCCAGATATTCTACCGCCAAAACAAGCCCTCGATACGCGCCGTCATCCGTGAAGCTGATCTGTTCCGGTCGAACGCCGAACACTAAATCCCCCTGTAAATCCTGGAGCTGTTTGGGAACGGCCAACCTTATTCCGCTCAGGGTTACGGAATTATCGCCCTTTTGCACGGCTCCTTCAAACCGCAGAAAATTCATTGATGGCGAACCTATAAAGTCCGCAACGAACATGGTGGCTGGCTTATCGTAAATCTCTTGTGGTTCGCCGAATTGCTCAACCACCGCGTTGTTCATAACCACAATCTTGTCCCCCATCTGCATGGCTTCTAATTGGTCATGGGTCACATATACTGTGGTCGCTTTCATCCGATCATGGAGTGCCCTCAACTCTTCGGACATATGTTCACGAAACTCCGCATCCAGCGCACCAAGCGGCTCATCCATCATGAAGGCCTTTGGATCACGTACGATCGCGCGCGCCAGGGCCACCCGTTGACGGTCTCCTCCAGACAGCCCCCCTGTTGGTCGGTCAAGGATATCGTTAATCCCCAATATGTTGGATACCTCTGCTACCTTTGCCTTGATGTCTGCCCGCCTCATTCCCAGGGACACCAACGGATACAGAATGTTCTTGCGGACATTCATATGCGGATTAAGCGCAAACATTTGGAATACACAGGCGATATCACGCTGCGAAGGCGGCCTTTGGCTTATCTCTTCGCCATCCAGATAAATTTCACCTGATGTCGGCAATTCCAATCCAGCAATCATCCGCAAGGTCGTAGTCTATCCACAGCCGGACGGACCTAGGAGCATGAAAAACTCACCATCTTCAATAGTAAATGACGATTCCTTCACAGCGGTGAAATCACCAAAGTCCTTGCGTAAATTTTTGATAATGATTTGAGCCATGTTTATTCCCGAAAATGGCTGACGATGATGAACATCACTGTGCCAACCAAAGTTGTTATGAAAGAATAAGTGAAAGCCCAAAGCACAAAAGGCTGCATCAGCATCACCACCCCAACGGCAATTAGGATGGTAGCAACCAATTCCCATGGCCCACGACGAAAGGCCAGTATCCCTTTGATGAAATTACTCATTTGCGTACTGCCCCAAAGGTGATACCCCGCAGCAGATGCTTGCGCAGCATAATTGTGAAAATCATCACTGGAATTAGGAAAAGCGTTGCGCCGGCCGCAACTGCTGGCCAATCGAGCCCGCCCACGCCGATAATCGTCGGTATAAAGGGAGGCGCCGTCTGCGCAGTGCCGGAAGTTAGCAGAACTGCAAAGGCATATTCGTTCCAGGAAAAAATCAGACAGAATATGGCTGTCGACGCAATGCCGGTGGCAGCTTGCGGCAAAACAACCTTGTAGAAGGCCTGAAAACGGGTATAGCCGTCAATCAGAGCGGCATCCTCATACTCGCGTGGGATCTCGTCAATAAAGCCTTTCAAGAGCCAGACTGCCAGCGAGATATTCACTGCCGTATACAACAGGATCATCCCCAAATGCGTATCAGACAAACCTAGGTTACGATACATCAGGAAGATGGGAATCGCGACTGCAATGGGCGGCATCATTCGCGTTGAAAGAATAAAGAAGAGAAGATCATCGGCAAGAGGGATCTTGAATCGAGAGAAGGCATAGGCGGCCAACGTTCCAAGGAAGACACTCAGAAAAGTCGAGCCAAAACCAATTATAACGGAAATCATGAACCGTTGGCCGAATTTCGACGGGCCGGCAATAACCATATCGCGATTGCGCACGATCTCTTCGGCAAAGTTGTCTGGCGGCGGCAGGCTTTCCAATGTTTCCTTGGATACCCGGGTGCGGGTTGTGAAGAGATTCACATACCCTTCTAACGAAGGTTCAAATAATACCTTGGGGGGATAACTGATGCTGTCTGGGGGCGTCTTAAAACCAGTTATCATTATCCAGCCAAGCGGTACCAGCGTGATCACCGCATAAAGGATAACCAGTGCGCCAGCGACCCATTTCTGCCGCTTGCTGGATTCGGTTACAGAATAGCTCATCGTTCTTTCACCTTATTAAGCGCCTTGACATAGATAGAGGCCAGCCCAAACACAGTGACGAAAAGAACAATCGCAATCGCGCTGGAATAACCGGTCCGCCATTTCTCAAACGCTTCGCGCTTTAAATGGATAGACGCCAGTTCCGTCGTCGAGCCCGGCCCGCCACCAGTCAACTGCACCACTAAATCAAACATCTTGAAATTCTCGATCCCGCGAAACAGGACCGCTAACATCAGGAAAGGAAGCACCATCGGGACCGTGATTGTGAAAAACTGCCGAAGCTTGGACGCCCTGTCGATTTCCGCTGCTTCATAAATATAATCGGGAATAGATCTCATGCCCGCAAGACAGATGAGCATCACAAAGGGTGTCCACATCCAAGTATCGACGATGACAATCGACCAAGGAGCGAGATCAACGGAGCCCAGCATCTCGAAGCTTGAGGGATCCCTGCCTGTCAGGAACGCAACAACATAATTAAACAGGCCAATCTGCGGTTGATACAGGAAAGTCCAGAAATTACCGACAACAGCCGGAGGCAACATCATTGGCAAAACGATGATCGTCGTCCAAAGATCGTTTCCCCTGAACTTCTTGTTGATGAGCCAAGCGAGAGTAAATCCGATCAGAACCTGAAAGAAGATCGTCCAGAACAGAAAATGTGCTGTTGCCTGCATGGATAGCCAGACATCGGGGTCATTCAATATCCGCTCGTAATTTCGAGTCCCGACATATTCTACCGCTCGGTTAATCCGATTTGCCTTAAAGTTGGTGAAGCTCAGATTAACAGTCCAAATCAATGGGAAAATATTGATCGCAAGTAATAAGAAAATCGTCGGCCCCACAAATATCCAGGCAATCGCACGATCGGATAATCCCCTTATTTTGCGCGCAATACGCACCGGCGTTGCTCCGGCAACACGATCTACGGTCTTCTCAGACATATCACTTATTCCTGACGACTACTTGATTCTGGCAAAGACATCCTGAACGACGATTGCTTTGCGACGAAGGAAATTCGGGCCGGAGCACATCCGGCCCGATAAACGTTAAAGCTTGCCTTCGTCCTGGAAAATCTCTGTCCAGTCTTCAACCAACAGATCAAGTGCCTCTTGCGCAGTTCCCTGATCGGCCACTATGTAGTCATGCAAACGTTTTTGCATTGCCAGCAAAAGTTCCGCATAAGCGGGTTCTTGCCAGAAATCCTTAACATTCTGCATTGCCAGCAGGAAATCACCGGCGAAAGGAGCGCTTTCGGGGAATTTCGGGTCATTCAGCACCGAATTATGCGCCGAATAGCCGCCAAGGCCCCACCATTTTGCCTGCACATCCGGTTGTGCAAACCATTTGATATACTCAAGAGCGGCATCTTTTTTATCCGAGTATGCAACAACCGAAATGCCTTGTCCGCCCAATGTCGATCCTTCATTATTCTGAGGAGGATTGACAAAGAAATCGATCTTTTCACCACCGGTACTGGGGTCGGCATACAGACCCGGGAAGAAGGCAAACCAATTCATCGCCAAAGCAACCTGGCCGGATTTAAATGCATCCAAACTCTCCCCCATATACGCATTAGTGTATCCCGGAGGTGTCGCTGTTTTATAAAGCTCCTTATAGAATTCCAGCGCCTCAACCGCTTCCGGTGAATTCACAGCGCCTTCCATATCATATTTCCCTGGTGTATTTTCATACTTGAAACCCCAGGGATACAGTGCTCCGGTCACACCCATGGTGATCCCTTCGGAACCACGCTCAGTGAAGATAGCCGCACCATAAACGGTCTGGCCATCAATCTCGCGCCCCTGGAAGAATTGAGCAATTTCCAGCAGTTCTTTCTGTGTCTTGGGTTCACCCAATTCGCGGCCCGTTTTCTCCTTGAATGCCGCCCGGATATCATCACGGGCAAACCAATCCTTGCGATAGAACCATCCGTTCGCATCGCCCATCGCAGGAAGGGCATAATAGTTCGGTGTACCTTTGGGCCAAGTCGAATAGGCATAAACAGTTGCATCGGCAAAATCACCCATGCTAATGCCTTCTTTATCAAAGAAGTCGTTAAGCTTCACATAGTGCCCGTTTTCAGCGCCGCCGCCAATCCACTGGCTGTCACCGATCAGCAAATCACATAATTTTCCGCCAGAGTTCAATTCGTTCAGAATACGGTCGGCGAAGTTCGGCCAGGGCACAAATTCGAAGCTCATTTTATGGCCGCTTTGCGCTTCAAATTCCTTACTGAGCTCTACAAGCGCATTCGCCGGGTCCCATGCCGCCCAGCATAAAGTCAGGTCTTCCGCCTGGGCCGGAGACGTAATTGTGGCCGCAGACAATGCCAGAGCACCCGCAGCTGCTAGTTTCAAAGTCTTCATTATTTTCCTCCCGAGTTAGACATAAAGCGAGATAGCAAAGTTAGTCCTTGATTCACTTTTTTGTCATATTCACGCTAAATGAGGTGCGTACCTCATGTCAAGTGGATTTTGAGGTGCGTACCACAACCCATACTAGGAGGCCGTCAAGCGGTGCTGTCAGACCAATGCGACTTATTTTTGCAAGCTTCGGGGATGCCTGAATTTCAACATCGCCTGCTCTCGTCGTCGGAAGGGTTGGTGGGAGTTTTCGCAGCGATTGTTCAATCAACGGCCTGTTTCGTATAATGTCTCTTTTCCAATTATCTTCATGGAAGATATCGATGCCGCGTTCATGAAGCAGATCTTCAATGTTGCGAAGCGAAAGGGGAAATCGGATATACATCATCACAGCAAGGCGGTTAATCTCAGTCGATGTCTTGAATTAGTAGATTGCATTATGATTTTGCATCCTAAAGTTCCAAGAAAATACGGTGACCTGATCAAAGAGGATTTTCTTCTGATAGTACCGAATAAAGTATTAATCGTTTATGCAATAGTTGCCATATTTTATAGCTGGAGAGTCGCTTCCTAAAGACATTTCTAAAACCAGCACTGATTATTTCGTTTTAGAATGTAAGTTCCAAGAAATAAATTTCTGCGGCAATTTTCTTCTTAAAGAAGTATAAACCATATGCTATGCAAGTCGTGTTGGCGTGTTTAATAGGGGGTGAATTTATGCGCATAGCTTTGTTTCTTATCACAATTTTCTTACTAACGGGGTGCTCTTCAATATTCCCAGAATTCCGACGGATGAAAGGCGATCAAATTGTTTTAGTACGAGACCCTTTGCCAGACCATGAAAATAGAATAAGCAAGGAAAATAGAATAGAGGGCTACGATGGTAGTCTCGAGAACAAAGCAATTGTTGTGTTAAGGGCTACACATCAATACCCTCCAAAGTATTTTAAGAACCCGGGCCAAAAAACCTCTGTTACTTTTACGACTCAGTCTGAGCAAGCGCCATATACAAATTACGTGGAGGCATACAAAGAGGATTTTTACAATGCATCTGCATTACGCTATTATTCGAAAAATAATAGGTTCTTGGCCGCAGTCATTCCATCAGGAACTTATCGTTATATTTTTAGCGTAATCAATAACAGGGCCCAGTCCCGGTTTTCACCCACAAGGAAAATTGAATTTACGGTCGCCGCAGGCGAGGTGAAATATATTGGCGACTTAATATTAGTAATTACCGAAGATGATTTATACGAAGAGAAACATTTGTTTGGTCTGATGAAGCATTGGGTATTTAAGGAAGATTTCATTGATTACGAATTTATCGTAGAAAATGATTTTAAAAAAGCCAAGGAATTTTACTCGTCTATTCTGGACCGACCTGACAAACCATTGGCACTAGATCTCATGACAAACGAGCCCATACCTGATTTTGAAACCTATCTCAGCCCACAATGTAATGGCCTTGTTTTTCATATGAAATATCAACCAGTTAGGCCCATTTGCAAACATTAGCAGGAGGGCATATTTTTTTGGGGCTAACAAGCGAACCAAATAAATAACGCCCGATCCTCTGACCGTGCTTAGGGAGGTATGTGTCTGGGCTTTAGGGGCCAAGCCATTGCCCTTAAGAATTGATCGGATGAATGCGAGCTAGTCTCTGTTTGGCGTAAATTGGCGATAAGGTGCCACTATTATACCGCACTAAGTTGCCGCCACTCGACCAGTGCGGCATTTCTTTGAAGCTTGAATGTTCCCCGGCTGGTTAAGTGGCGTTCGTGGTTGAAGTGGTTATGGAATGACGTGTGAATTGCAGCATCGCCTGCTCTCGTCTTCGAAATGGCAGGTGGGAGTTTTCACAGCGATTGTTCTTCCACCGACCAACCTCCTGAACCTCAGCATTTCCGATGGTCTTCATAGCGGCTCGATATGAACGTAATCTATCCGTCTCTATTATTTGCAGGCGTCCATACAGTTTCATTAGTTTCTTAAAAACACCAGAGCAGCCTTGCGATCGCGGCGTTTGGAAACAAAGGCCTCCAGAATTTCTCCCTCATGATCAACAGCACGCCAAAGGTAATGTGTTTCACCATTGATCTTTACGAAGTCCTCATCGAGATGCCATTTCCAATTCGAATAATTGTGAGACGGATGGATCCTCTTCTTACATATTTCACTTGCGAACACTGGGCCAAATTTGTTCCACCAATAACGGACCGTTTCATGGCAAATATCGATGCCCCGTTCATGAAGAAGATCTTCGACATTTCATAGTGAAAGCGGAAACCGAACATACATCATCACCGCTAGGCGGTAGATCTCAGGTGACGTCTTGAAATAGCGAAATGGGTTCTGTTTTGTCACGCTCAGAGGCTAAACGACGGCCAAACGGTCATCAAGCAGTTTTCTTCTGACAGTACCATCGGCGAGCAAATGACCATCAAGTAGTTTTCTTCTAACAATGCCTTTATGCGACAATAGCTTCCGGAACAAAGGCTGACGTTGCATCGAACCGTTTACCGGCGCGCAAACAGAATACCGGCCTGACAAGCTTTTCTGCCGTTACGTTTTCACCGCTGTTGTCGGATAACTTAAATCGCCCCGTTTCAACTTTAAGGACTGAAATATCCGCTTCACGCCCGACCATAATGCTGCCGATCTCGTCTTCCATCCGCAACAGTTTGGCAGGATTGCGCGTGACCATTTCAATGACTTGCTCCAATGGAACGCCAAGATGCAATAGCTCCGACATGGCGATAGTCAGATTAAACGGCGCAACGCCGGAAAAAGGATTTGCGGCGCGCTCTGACTTATCCGTGGCGTCGGGAATAGTTACATTGTACCCATGCATATCCGCCCCGAGAGTGAACGGTATGATCCCCGCGTCCAGGATTCGCCGGGCAACATCAAAACTAAAATGGGAGCCATGCCCGACATCAACCAAAATCTGCTTCTGTCTCACGGCTTCCAGCAAAATCGGATGGATTTCCCCTTGATCGGAGACAAAGCCACCGGGATGGCGCGTAAAAGGATGCGCAAGTACATCCCCCTCCTTCATAATCGGAAGCAACTCGCGAATGAGTTCGTCTGACGACGGGATAGGCGCGCTATCGCTCGTCGGCCATAACTGTCCAAGATGAATATAAAGCGGAAGGTTAGTTGCCGTTGCGATTTCCTGCCCGATCTTGATGACGTCCATTCCCCAGCGGGACTGACCGCCGATTTCCGCATGTGCCTTGATACCTTTGACCAAGTCGAGGTTTTCATTCGCAACGGCGATCGTATGCTCTGCGTTCACGCCGTTAGGGCCGTATAGCTCCGGGTACAAATGCCCCTCCAGCCCGCCGACGAGATAGGCAGAAATAAAGGCAAGAACACGACTAGCCGACGGCTTCGCGATAAAGTTCCGGAAGCCACCAATTGTCATACAGCTCGGACCACCCTGATCAACCAATGTCGTCACGCCGGAATAAACCCCGACAAGGTCGGGCGATAACCCGAATTTCCCGGTGACATGTTCATACACATGGGCATGAGTGTCGATCATCCCGGGAATGACATGATGGCCCGCCACATCGATCCGTTCAACCGCCTTAATTGATTTGAGACTGTCACTCACCGCCGTGATAATACCATCCTGAACCCCGATATCATAGGCGCCATTCAACCCGGTTTCCGGATCAATCAACGTTCCGTTTTCCAGCACAATATCAAGAGGTTTCGCATTGCTCATCGTCGACTTCCTTTATCTTTCTGACTTGCTTCAGAAGAAATATATCCCCCGGCGCACAATGGGAAAAGGAAAAAAGTTGTAATAGCTAAAATTATATCTACAATTATTTTTTGAAATCTATTATCGCACTCTTGTGCAGTGCAATATTTTAAGGCTCAAGGGAAAGGTTGATATGAGTAACGATCAAGATATCAAAGACCGCGGAATGGGCATCGGCGCGCGCCTTACGCGAAAAGAAGATGATCGGTACTTAAATGGCAAGGGCCGCTACATTGCCGACATGCGCATGCCCGGGATGCTAGAGCTGGCGTTCTTGCGGAGCCCGCTTGCCCATGCCGGGATTAAATCTCAGTCGAAGCCTGAACAGGCAGAAAACAGGGTATTTTTTGGCCGAGACCTGACCGGCGTATCTGGTATTCGCGCTGTTTCCGGATTACCAGGCTTTCGCCCATCGACCCAACCCATACTAGCTGACGAAAAAGTACGGCATGTAGGCGAGCCAATAGCCGCCTGCCTTGCCACAAACCGGGCGCAGGCCGAAGATTTAGCCGATCAGATCGATATCGTCTTTGATGAACTGCCTGCTGTTCATGACATGACCAAGGCTCGCGACAAAGACAGCCCCTTGCTCCATGAAGACTGGGATGAGAATTCATTCCTTGAAAGCAACGCCGATATCAATTTCGAAACGGCCATTGCAGATGCCGACGTTGTGATCAAGCGCAGCCTCAAGACAGCCCGGCAATGTATGGCACCTATCGAAGGGCGTGGCCTCATTGCGTATTGGGACCGGAGTCTGGAGATCCTCACTCTCTACTCTGCAACTCAAATGCCGCATATTGTGCGCACGGGGCTGGCGGACTGCCTGAATATGGATCACGGGAAAATTCGTGTAATCGCTCCAGATGTCGGGGGCGGGTTCGGCTATAAGGGCATCCTGCTCGCTGAAGAAGTCTGCGCCTGTTTCCTTGCCATGAAACTGGATTGCCCCATCCGATGGATTGAAGACCGGCGCGAGCATTTGATCGCGGGCGCCAACTGCCGGGAACATAGCTATGAAATTACGGGCTATGCAAAGGCGGATGGTGAATTACTCGCAGTGGATTGTACTGCCATTGTTGATTCCGGCGCCTATTCCAGCTATCCCTTCTCCGCCTGTCTAGAGGCTGCGCAGGTCGCCAGCATATTGCCGGGACCCTATACTATGCGGGGGTATCGCTGCAAGACGTGGTCGGTTGCAACCAATAAACCGCCCATCCTACCTTTCCGGGGCGTCGCCCGAACCGGGGTATGTTTTGCGTTGGAGGTTTTGCTGGACAGTATTGCAAGAGAGTTAAAAATTACACCAGAAGCCATTCGGGCGCGGAATCTTGTACAACCGGAGCAGATGCCCTTTACCAACATCACGAATAAATTCTTTGATAGCGGTAACTACCCGGAAGCCCTTAAACGTGCAGTTGCCGCAATCGACATGGCGGGCATTCGTGCCGAGCAAAAAAACCAGACTGGCCGCATCCGGATTGGTGTCGGATTATCGATTTTCTGTGAACAGGGCGCGCATGGTACTTCTGTCTATCATGGATGGGGCATTCCGATGGTACCAGGGTTTGAGCAAGCGACCGCCCGCTTGACACCCGATGGCGGCCTTGAATTGCGGGTTGGTGTCCACAGCCATGGCCAAGGGTTGGAAACAACTCTCGCACAGATCGCCAATAGTGAAATCGGGATTGATCCAGAAAAGATCAAAATTGTCCATGGAGACACGGCATACACCCCATACTCCACCGGCACATGGGGATCACGATGCATCGTCATGGCCGGCGGCGCAGTGGGGACTGCGTGCGAATCCCTAGGGGAACGCATCCGCAAAATCGCGGGCCATCTATTACAAGCCAACCCTCAAGAAATCACGCTTGAGAACGGCATAGCCTACGCGGGCAGCAGCACCATAAGCATCAAGGAAGTGGCGCGAACCTGGTATCTGAAACCGCAATTACTGCCTGACGATGTGGACCCAAGGGGTCTGGATGTCGTCTCTGGGTATAAAACCACCAAAGATACGGGC
>CALEMG010000580.1 GCA_937910835.1 uncultured Alphaproteobacteria bacterium
CCCCATGGCCAGCGCTTTCAAACTGACATCCGCGTTTCGCCGTGTCAGTGTGGACGCCATAATAACTTGCACGGCCTGATCCAGTTGGACAAGACGCGGCAACGCCGTGAGGCCGTCCATCTCCGGCATCTCAATATCCAGGATCACCAATTCCGGGCGGACGCGTTCAAATTCACGAAGAGCCGCAACGCCGTTGTTGGCGATGGCGACAACCTGAATATCCGGTTCTGCCTCAAGCCAGCGTGTTAGAAATCCGCGTATAACCGCAGAGTCATCAACAATCATTATCCGATAAGGATCTTTGTTCGTCTCGTCGGGCAGACTTGTTATCGTTTCGGCTTGCACCACTTAGAGAACCCCCACCTGTGAGAATTTCGCTTCAATAATCGCCCTATCGAACGGCTTCATAATGTATTCATTGGCGCCCGCAGAAATGGCCTCACGAATATGCGCCATGTCATTTTCTGTCGTGCAAAAAATCACGACAGGCTGTTCTCCGTTCTCGGAATTCCGCAACGTTCGCAGAAAGTCAATTCCATTCATCACCGGCATATTCCAGTCGAGCAAGATGACATCCGGCATTTTTTCAAGGCACGCGTTCAGCGCCCCCTTGCCGTCCTCTGCTTCAAGGATTCCAAAACTTAGATCCTCCAGAATGCGTCTCGCAACCATGCGGACAACTTTGGAATCATCAACAATCAAACACGATGGCATCTAATTACTCCGTTCTTTCTCAAGCTGCGATGGTCGAATTGTCTGCAAAGTTCAAAAGCTGCTCGATTTGCATAAGGACGAGCAACTTGTTTTCAAGCCGGTAAACACCGCCTGATATTTCTTTCCAGCAGGAATTCAGTGTAACAGGACTTGGCTGCAACTCATTCAGATCTAAGCTGAGTACCTCACCCACATTGTCTATCATCAGGCTATAAGGTTCGCCCTGATGCTCGACGACGATACTCATGCTGTTTTCATCATCTTCCAGCTTCGGCAATCCAAGGCGCTTGCGAACATCGATGGCCGTCACGATGCGACCGCGAAGGTTGAGGGCGCCAGCAACTTCAGGTGGTGCCAGCGGAATTTTCGTGAGGCTGAGCCCCCGAAGCACATCATGCACTTCAAGAACCGGAATACCAAAGAGCTGGTCCGCGATTAAAACGGTTACATAGTCTTGCATATTACTGGCGGTCATTTTGCACTCCCACATTCCTTGAGAGTCTGCGAAAGCGCGGACATCAATGAATCTCTGTCGAATTTTGCTATATAATCGGAGAAACCTACGGCGCGACCGCGATCAAAATCACCTGGCGTCGTATGAGAAGACAAGGCAACGATCGGCGTCCCATTCCATCTATCATCCCCCTTTATTTCTTCGGCGAACGTAAAGCCGTCCATCTCGGGCATCTCGATATCGCTGATGATGATGTCGAACGTCTCGCCCGTATCCCGTTTCTTCAGCGCCTCAGCTCCATTTTCTGCGGTCGAGACGTCATACCCCGCCGTTTTAAGGAGCGGTACGAGCATATTTCGGAAGAAGGGACTGTCATCGACAAGAAGGACTTTCTGTTTCCCACCGTTATCGCCGAAAGGTCGCGTCTCGGCGTCCCCAAACCAGCTGCCAAAGCATTTGCTCAAGCAGTAGCCAACATCTATTATATCAGTCGCCTTTTCGCGAATGACGGCGCTGCCTACATAGCCATCGATATCCGATATCATTTCTACATCGAGTTGGTCTTCGACAATATCGACAATTTCTTCGACCACTAGCCCCATCGTGCGATCCTGATCGCTGAAGACTAGGACAGGCTGTCTACCTTCTTCCTTAATCTCAATATCATCATCGATTGTTGTCAGTGGCATCAATTGGCCGCGATACTGGACAACTTTCTTACCATTGGCCTCTTCGATTGTGCCGACGTCAATCTCTTCAAGACGCGCCACCAGAGAAAGGGGCACGGCTTTCGGATCCTTGCCACCCGCGCGGAAGACAAGTAGCGCAATCTTCTCATCCTGCGTCCGCGCCTGGCTGGCTTCTTCTTTCGACGCATCGTCCGAATTGACCACGGCGTCTCCGGACATGGCGGCGATACCGTTTGGATCAAGGATCATGATAACACTGCCATCCCCGAGGATCGTATTGCCCGAGAAAATGGACAGGTTTTTCAAAATTGGAGCAATCGGCTTGACGACAATCTCTTCCGTATCGAAAACCCGGTCCACAACAATGCCAAACACAAAGCTGGCGACCTGGATAACGATGATAAATTCTTCGGAGCCTTTCACTTCGCTTCGATCCGCGACTTCATCCGCTGCTGTTTCAAGACGCATGATTTCATTGAGATGGACAAGCGGCAAAAGATGATCACGCAGTCGAAGGACCGGTGAACCATTGATCATTTCAATCGTGTGATCGCTGTTGTTGTTGGTTGAAGCGCGAACGAGCTCAACAACGCTCGTCTGCGGAACGGCAAATCTTTCGCCGCAACATTCAACAATCAGCGCAGACACGATGGCGAGAGTAAGTGGAATTTTGATGGTGAAAGTTGATCCCTCACCTTCTTCAGATGTCAGGACAATCGTTCCACCAATCTTCTCAATATTGGAGCGAACGACATCCATACCGACCCCCCGGCCGGACACATTTGTTACCTTTTCTGCAGTCGAGAAACCGGCGCGCATGATGAAATTTTGGATTTGCTGCTTGCTCATGCCCTCCAGCTCAGCTTCGCTCGCCAATCCACTTTCAACGACCTTCTTCTTGATTTTTTCGCTGTTCAGCCCGCGACCGTCATCCGTAATCTTGATGATGATATGGCCACCTTCATGAAAGGCTTCGAGAACAATCTTTCCTGTTTGCTGTTTGCCGGACGCAACACGATCTTCGGGCATTTCAAGCCCATGGTCAGCCGAGTTTCGCACCATATGAGTAAGCGGATCTTTGATCAGTTCAAGTACCTGACGATCAAGTTCCGTTTCTGCGCCATGCATGACCAGATCAATTTTCTTACCCAACTCATGGCTAAGATCGCGCACAATACGTGGCAGTTTCGACCAAGCATTTCCAATCGGCGGCAGCCGCGGTTTCATCATCCCTTCCTGCTAGTCCGTCGTTTCATGGCTAAGGCGTTGCAGCGGGACAGTAAATTCATTGTCATCCATCCCGCGAACCATCTGCAGTAGCTGGTTTCGGGTCAGAACGAGTTCACTGACCATCGTCATAAGGTTTTCGAGCATCTGCACATTCACGCGAATGCTCTGGTTAGCAAGGTTAGATTCCTTTGATGTTTTCTCGGCTGCGGGCTTCTTTTCCTCGAGCGCGACTTCTTCTTGCTTTATCTCCGCGGGCTCGACAATCTCGTCCGGACCTTCTGCTGCCTGGAATGCTGCCTCAAGTTCCGCCTCAGAAACCTCACCAGGACGCAGGCCTTCTTCCGCCAAATCTTCATCTGGTCCTTCTGCTGCCTGAAATGCCGCTTCAAGCTCTGCTTCAGAAACCTTTCCAGGCGGCAGCTCTTCCTGCTCAGAAGCCGGCTCTGCTTCCTGCTCGGGAGCCGGCGATGCTTCCTTGGGAGCCTCACCGAATGCGACGTCATTCAGACGCGTAATCAGATCCGCGTCATTTCCTGCGGGCTCTTCTTCCGTCTCCTCAATCGTGGCCAGAATGTCCTTGATGGCATCCATTGCCTCGAGAATGAGGGTCACAACATCGGCGGTAACGGTAAGTTCCTTATCCCGAATTTTCCCAAGAACATTTTCCCCGGCATGCGCAACCGCTTCCAGTCTTGGCAAACCAAGAAAGCCGCATGTTCCCTTAATGGTATGAACAAGGCGGAAAATATTATCGATTTGACTTTCGTCGCTCGGATCCTGTTCCAATACAACAATGGAAGCATCAACGATACCAATGCTTTCGTTGGTTTCCGTAAGAAATTCACTTAAAAGATCATCCATTCGCCTGCACACTTTCCGCTTCTTTACTTACTTTTCAGGAAACTGAAGTTCCCAGAAACATTCGGATACAGAATGCAGGATATAGGTTAACAAGCGGTTACGGATTAGCTCAAAAATCGCTATTTTTTGACACAAAACGACGTTCCTGAAATCCAGACGTCATTCTTTTGAAAGCTATTCGATTATGCCGAGGGTATGCTGGGAACCCGGCGATGACCGGTCAGGCTGAGCGAACGGCAAGCGTAATCAGGCCATCTTCCACGTCCATAATGTCCAAATCCACATTATTGTTTCCGCACAGCGCCATGAGATACTGAACACCCACATTTTGTGCCGTCAGTTCACTTTCATTATATCCGTTCTGCAGGATATGGGTCACATCTTCACGTAGGACGGCACGCGGCCCTTCCGCCCGATAAGCAAATGACCAGTCGCCATCGGCAACGCTGCCCGAGACCTTTACCTCTCCGCCGCGAGGTAAAGTACCTGTCGTGATGACCAGCAGGTTACAAAGGATTTTAATGACATCTTTCGGCAACAACTCCGCACCGCCCTCGCTATCCGGCCAATCCAGCCTTACTTTGCCATATGACATAAGGTCGCGGCAGAGATTACGGGCATCACGCAACGAAACCTCCTGCCCCAAGCCACCGGCAAGGCCAAAAGCAAGCCGGTAAAACTGAAGCCGCGCCGAAGCCTCTCCCGCACTCTCGCTCACAAGTTTAAGGGCCTCGGTCCGCATATCTTCGTTGCCGTCATCGCTGACAAGCTCAATTCCATTACATACCGCGCCAATGGGGCCAATGACATCATGACAGAGTTTGGAGCTCATTAAGGACGCGAGTTTCAAATCAATCATAACATCTCCAAAATCCGCAGGACGCGGAACACTATAAAATCGAACAACCTTTGTCGTCTGCACGACAATTTGATAGAGTGAATATGCAACAATCTTATCCGTCATGTTAAGAGAAAAATCATGCTCGCTCAGTTTTCACCTGGCCAATATGTCCGCCACCCGCAGGAACCAGACTGGGGGGTAGGGCAAGTACAGTCATCTGTTGCAGACCGTGTAACTGTGAATTTTGAGCATGCAGGCAAGCAATTGATCATTGTTGGGCTGGTAGAGCTCTTAGTACTGAGCGAGGAAGAAGCACAAAAAGAACAAATACGTGGGTATAAGACAGGAGGATCTTGAATTGGCGGCAGGGAAAACACTATTCGCGGTTCCGAAAGCTCCGGGCAAGGGAGGCCGGAAAGCCCGCTATCAGAAGAAGGGTCGGCAAGTCGATCCTTTAGCCGCGCGAGAAATTACTGCACTCCTTGGAGACCGTTCTCGTCAGCCGGACTTGCTCCTAGAGCATCTGCATCTGGTTCAGGACACCTATGGTTACCTCTCTGCGGATCATTTGACGGCATTGGCAGAAGAAATGCGTCTCGCCCTCGCGGAAGTCTATGAGGTCGCCACTTTTTATCATAATTTCACAGTTGTTAAGGAGGGCGATGCAATACCTTCTGCCCTCACCATCATTGTTTGCGACTGCCTCTCTTGCGAATTGGCCGTATCAATGGCGATGAAAAGGGCGCTCGCGGAGAAGTACGGTAGCAATATTCGCGTGACCCATGGCGCTTGTATGGGCCGTTGTGAAGTTGCGCCCGTCGTCCGCGTCAAGGATCGCTACGTCGGAAATGCGACAGCTGATGAAGTCGATAAATTGATTGAAGCGGAAAAGAGGAACGATCCGCCCTTCGTTCCCTCCTATACCGCGTTCACTGACTACAACGAGGTTGGCGGATTTTCGACTCTGGCACAATTGCGGGTCGGAGACCTTAAGGCAGGAGAGATTATCGAGATGTTGAGTGACAGCGGTCATCGCGGTCTCGGCGGAGCGGGCTTTCCCCATGCGTTAAAGCTCAACTCCGTGCTATCTGTTCCAGGACCGCGCTATATGGCCGTCAATGCCGATGAAAGTGAGCCCGGCACCTTCAAAGATCGACACTTCATGAATAAGAACCCTTACCAGTTTCTGGAGGGGGTGCTCATTGCTGCGGAAATTGTTGACGCGAAGAAAATCTATATTTTCCTCCGCGACGAATATCCGGAGACGGCGCAAATTCTCACAGGATGTATCAAAAAGCTGAAAGCCGAAAAACTTGATGGCGGGCGTGAGATTATTCTCCGGCGGGGTGCCGGTGCCTATATCTGCGGGGAGGAAAGCGCCATGCTGGAAAGCATTGAGGGTAAGCGTGCCCTGCCCCGGCATAAACCTCCCTTCCCGGCCCATGTCGGACTATTCGGTCAGCCGACACTCATAAATAATGTCGAAACACTCTATTGGCTACCAGACATTATCCGAAAGGGCCCTGGCTGGTTTAAAGAAGGCGGTCGTCACGGCAGCAAAGGCTTTCGCAGTTTCTCCCTCTCCGGTCACGTGAAAAAGCCAGGCGTCTATATCACCCCTGCCGGCATTACCGCCAAGGAGCTGATTGAGGAATATGGCGGGGGCATGCAGGACGGCCATGAATTTCGAGCCTATCTTCCCGGCGGCGCATCCGGCGGCCTCCTGCCTGCGTCCATGGCGGATATTCCGCTTGATTTCGGCACCCTTGAAAAGCATGGCTGCTTCATCGGATCGGCTGCCGTCATCGTGATTTCGGACAAGGATGACCTGAAGATGGTCGCGCGCAACCTCATGCGCTTTTTCGAGGATGAAAGCTGCGGCCAGTGCACCCCTTGCCGCGCCGGTACAGAAAAGGCGCTTCTGCTCATGGAGGAAGATCACTGGGATAGTGATCTACTAACCGAGTTGAGCGCAGTCATGCGCGATGCCTCTATCTGCGGGCTTGGGCAAGCGGCACCCAACGGACTGATGTCGATCCTCAAGCATTTCCCGGAGGCGGTGAAATGAGTAAAACCGTCACGTTTGAGCTTGATGGCAAGCAAGTAACAGCAAATGCGGGGCAATCCATTTGGGATGTCGCCAAGCAACAAGGTACGTCAATTCCACATCTCTGCCATGCGGACCGGATCGGCTTTGAGGCGGATGGCAACTGCCGCGCCTGTATGGTGGAGATTGAGGGGGAACGGGTTCACGCCGCAAGCTGTATCCGCAAGCCAACGGACGGGATGAAAGTTCACACCGCGACGGAACGCGCAGAAAAATCCCGCAAGATGGTCATGGAGCTGCTCATCGCGGACCAGCCGGAGCGGGAAACCACCTATGACGATGATAGCCATTTTTGGCAAATGGCCGACCAGCAGAATATTGCGACAAGCCGATTTGCCCCACGCGAGATGCCGCCGGAGGACATGTCCCACCCGGCAATGGCCGTTAATCTCGATGCCTGTATCAACTGCAATCTCTGTGTCCGGGCCTGCCGCGATGTGCAGGTGAATGACGTTATCGGCATGGCGGGGCGCGGGGTGCATTCCAAAATCGTCTTTGATTTTGACGATCCGATGGGAGACAGCACATGCGTTGGCTGCGGCGAATGTGTTCAGGCTTGCCCAACCGGCGCTCTTCTCGAAAAATCCGTCTTGCGTGACGATCATATCGATCGCGAAGTGAATAGCGTCTGCCCCTTCTGCGGCGTCGGCTGTCAGCTAACATTCAAGGTGCGGGATAACAAGATCCTCTATGCCGATGGTCGCAATGGCCCCGCTAACGAAGAACGGCTCTGTATCAAGGGGCGATTCGGCTTTGACTATATTCATAATCCTGAGCGACTCACTGTCCCCCTAATCCGGAAAGAGGGGGTGGCAAAAGGTGATGTTGCCGGGTTGGACCCTGCCAATCACTACACTCATTTCCGCGAAGCAAGCTGGGAGGAAGCTCTCGCTTTCGCGGCGAATGGCCTTCGTCAAATACGCGACAAGAATTGCTGTCACGCGCTTGCCGGGTTTGGGTCCGCCAAAGGATCGAATGAAGAGGCCTATCTCTTTCAAAAACTCGTCCGAACTGGATTTGGCACCAATAATGTCGATCATTGCACACGCCTTTGTCACGCATCATCCGTCGCAGCGCTTCTAGAAACTGTTGGGTCCGGCGCCGTATCGGCCCCGTTCAATGAGGCGGAGAATGCCGATGTGATCATGGTTATCGGGTCCAACCCGACAGTCAACCACCCAGTCGCTGCCACCTTTTTCAAGAATGCCGCCAAGAGAGGGGCAAAGCTGATCGTGATTGATCCACGTGGTCAATCCCTCTCCCGCCATGCGCGCTATATGCTGCAGGAAAAGCCGGGTACGGACGTCGCGCTTCTCAATTCGATGATGCATGTCATCGTAAAAGAGGAGCTGACAGACAAGGATTACATAAAAAATCACACAGAAAATTTCGAAGAACTGAAAGCCCATCTGGAAGACTTCAGCCCGGAAGCCATGGAAAAGGTAACCGGCATATCCCCCGACCTGATCCGAGAGGTTGCGCGAGAGTTTGCAACAGCCAAGGCCGCGATTATTTTCTGGGGAATGGGCATAAGCCAGCATATCCATGGCACCGATAATTCCCGCTGCTTGATCAGTCTTGCGCTGATGACGGGCCAGGTAGGCCGGTCGGGGACCGGCCTGCATCCTTTGCGGGGTCAAAATAACGTGCAGGGTGCTTCCGATGTGGCACTAATCCCGATGTTCCTGCCTGACTACCAGTCAGTTGAAGATCCGGCCATTCGAGAAAAGTTTGAAAGTTTCTGGGGTGCTAAGATTGATCCGGAAAAGGGCCTCACCGTCGTTGAAATAACCGAGGCCGTTCATCGCGGAGAGATCAACGCGATGTATATCATGGGCGAAAACCCGGCAATGTCTGACCCGAATGTCAATCACGCCCGCGAAGCTCTCTCCATGCTGGATCACCTAGTGGTGCAGGATCTCTTCGTAACGGAGACGGCGGCCTATGCCGATGTGATTCTCCCCGCCTCGGCCTGGCCGGAGAAGGACGGCACCGTCACCAACACCAACCGACAGGTTCAGATCGGCCGGGCTGCGGTTCCCTTGCCTGGTGACGCCCGTCAGGATCTTTGGATTATTCAGGAGATCGCTAAGCGGCTCGGGCTTGACTGGAAGTACAGTCGCCCGAAAGACGTGTTCGCAGAAATGACAAAGGTGATGAACAGCATCAAGGGTATCACTTGGGACCGGCTGGAGGCGGAAGATGCCGTCATCTACCCATGCGAAAGCCCGGACGATCCGGGCCAACCACTCATATTCACAGAGGATTTCCCAACCGCCAGCGGACTTGGAAAATTCGTTCCAGCGAACCTTATTTCCCCCGATGAAATCCCCGACGCAGACTTTCCTGTTGTCCTCACAACCGGACGATTACTAGAGCATTGGCATACCGGCTCCATGACCCGCCGGGCAGGTATTCTTGATGCGATGGAGCCCGAACCGATCGTTCATATGCCGCCTGCGATGATGGAGCAGTTGGAGACAGGTCCCGGTGACCTTGTCACTGTCCGTTCGCGCCGTGGTGAAATTGACATTCGAGTGCGCGCCGACGGCGCCGTGCAGAACGGCATGATCTTTATCCCGTTCTGCTATGCAGAAGCCGCCGTCAATTTGCTTACCAATGATGCGCTTGACCCCTTCGGCAAAATCGCAGAAGTTAAATTCTGCGCCGTGAATGTCGAAAGGAAGTCTGCCTGAAATGTCCGCCGATCTGGAGAGGAAAACAACCGTTGGAATTATCCAGACGGGCCGTCTGGGCGGCTCGCTCGGCGTTAAGTACGGCGAGTATCCCGACATGTTCAAAGCATTGTTCGAGAGCGAGCCTTTCAACTATGTGACTTATGCTGCTATCGATATGCAGCTTCCAAAGCATCCGCTGGAGTGCGATGCCTGGGTTATCACCGGCTCCAAACATGGCGTATATGAAGATTTCGACTGGATCAAGCCGCTGGAGGTATTTGCGCGCAAGCTGATTGCCAGTGGCCAGCCAACCATCGGCATCTGTTTTGGCCATCAGCTCATGGCGCAGGCAATGGGAGGCATAGTAGAAAAATTCTCAGGTGGGTGGAGCGTTGGACGCGTAATTTATTCAGATATTCTCAATAATAGAAAGGCGCGCCTTCTCTCCTTTCATCAGGATCAGGTCACACACCAACCAGATAGCGCGGAAGTTATTCTGTCGTCTGATTTTTGCCAGTACGCAGGACTAAAGTATTCACCGAACTGCTTGTCCTTGCAACCGCATCCAGAACATACCCTGCCCTTCATCGTCGATCTAATCAATCAGCGACGCGGCGTCCAGCTGGATGCCAATCTTGCGGATGACGGCCTGGCTTCTCTCGCAGAGTCCAATGATCAGCAGCAATATGGGCAATGGCTTGCCGAAATTCTGAAAGGGGAGCGACGGATATAGAAACGGCGCGTGATACACTCAAGTTTTCTTAAATCCCGACAATCGCTCTTCATCGCCCGTGGCTCTGCCCGGGCTATTTTCCCGTTCGAACGCAAGCCCGTCTTTCAGGCCATAGTCCTGCCCCTTGTTGACCAGCATTTTATCTGCACGGAGAGTGTGCCAGGAATTCTCGACAATAGTGCGAGCCATCTGCAACGCTGCGTCTGAAAGCTCAGAGTCAGGCACGCATTTATTGACCAGCCCGATTTCAAATGCCTCGGCGCCGCTCACCACGCGCCCCGTGAACATCATTTCCTTCGCGTTCAGCACACCAATCCGCCTCGGCAAACGCTGGCTCATCCCCCAAAGCGGTGTCAGGGCCCATTTCCCATGGGTGTCGGCAAATTTAGCACTTTCGCTACAAATTGTCAGATCGCTGGCGAGCGCGAGTTCCAGCGCTCCTGTATAGCAGTGACCTCGAACCTCGGCAATGACCGGTTGCGGCAGATCTTCAATCATTTCGACAGTCTCTGCCTGGAATAACGGGTGTGGCGCTTTGTCACCCGCCTGCATTGCCTTCAGGTCGTTCCCGGCCGAGAACGACCGCCCTTCCCCACGCAAGATAACGCAGCCGATGCTTTCCGATTCCTTGGCAATCACAGCAACATGGTCATGAAGCTCCACAAACAATGATGGGCTGAGTGCGTTTAGCGCCTCCGGCCGGTTCAGGCTTAATATGGCAATGCCCTCAATATCTCTTCGTGTGACCAACGCCGACATTCATCAGATCCTTTCCGCAGTTTCGGCCTGTTCATTCCCATGCCCTGCCGCATGCACACGCCGTTCACGATAAAAAGTATATACGCCACTCCCCACGATAATCAGACTGCCGATAATTGTCCAACTATCCGGAATATCGCCGAAGACGACAAAGCCAAGAATGATGGCCCAGATCAGGATCGTATAGCGGAATGGCGAAGAAAAACTGATATCACCGACGCGCATTGCCATGATGCTGAAAAGATACCCGAAGATGATAAACAGCGACGCAATGGCAAGAAGACCAATCTCACCAGCGCTAACCGGCTTCCACTCCTCCGTAAGGGACATTATCGCCCCCACGGACATAACCGAGATGGACGTCAGGAGAGAGACAAAAAGAGAGGGAACCACCGCAGACAGACGGCGCGTGGAGAGATCCCGCAGCACAATAAACACGACGGCGATGACGGCAAAGATCGAAAATTCATTAAACCCGTCCGATCCCGGTCTAACCACCATCAAGACACCAATAAATCCCGCAAAGATCGCGAGATATCGACGCCATCCCACAGCCTCCGACAGAAAGATCGCGCCCGCAAGAGTGACTGCAAGGGGTAGTGCTTGCAATATGGCCGTTGCATTCGCAATAGGCATATTAAATAGTGCCATTAGATAAAAGACCGTTCCGCCTATCTCACCCACTAGGCGAAGTACGACCGTCAGCCGATCCCCTTTCGGAATTCGATAAATCAGCACTCCCTTGAACAGGCAGAACCCCGCGATGAGCAGGCTGGTAAAAATTCCCCGAAGAAACATGGCCTGAAAGAGGTTGAGGTGCTCTGACAACACTTTCATTACCGTGTCATTGGCGACATAGCCCGCCATCGTAATAGACATGAAAGCCGCGCCGCGCATGTTGTCAGAGATAGGAATGATCATTGGCAATTGCTCAACTAAATGATGACAAACCGCAAGCGGTAATTGCAATGCTTTTGAAATTCAAGGCTGCTTCGCAGAAATAAATTCCGCAGCATATGATAAAACTTGAGCCTGTTGCTCCAGCCAGGGATTGTGTCCGCAATTATCCAAAATCAGCTTGCCGAACGGTCCGGAAACAGCGCCTTCGATAGCTTCAATCTGGGCAAGCGTACCATAGGCATCTTCCCGTCCCTGAATGGTAAGAAGAGGCGCCTTGATATTGGGCAGGAATTTCTCGATATTCCAGCTTTTAAATGCCGGGTCGAGCCACGCATCATTCCATCCCCTAAAGGCGCATTCCGTATTTATTCCATGGAATTTTTCTAGCTTGCTTTTCAAGCCCTTGTGCTTATATGCCTCTTTTGCTGCTTCAATGCCTTCAATCGAGATCTCTTCACAGAAGACATGGGGCGCGATGGCAATGACAGCTTCCGGCTTTGCAACATTGGACAGGCCCGCATATATCAGGGAAATCGACGCCCCGTCGGAATGGCCGATTAGAACGGGCTTTTTTATATTGAAATGCTCAAGAACCGCGGGAAGGAAATCGCTAGCTTCCCGCTCCATATAGTCAAGAGGCCTTGGCAGATCACATGCGTCCGAACCGCCATACCCCAATCGACTGTATATCAATCCGGCACATTCTGTGAGCGCACATAACTGATCCGGAAAGTCACGCCAAAGCGCCGTGCAGCCGAGCCCCTCATGAAGGAACACAAGGACCGGCCGCTGCGAATCTAATGTACCAATTGTTCGATACTCAATGCGCTTACCAGCAATGGTCGCAAATTCTAAATTCGCTGCCGACGTCACGACTTCCGAATCATATTGACAATGCCGGAGAAGTCAGCCGCTTTCCCCTCGCCCGAGACATAAGTTTCATAGAGATCCATTGCCGCCTTGCCAAGAGCGGTTGAGGCGCCAAACCCTTCCGCGCTTCCTGACTGAGGTGAAGGTCCTTCAGGGCTTGCCGGGACAGGCCCCGGAACCGGGCAATAACTGGTAAGCGACCAGCATTGACCTGACGCTGTAGAGACAATATCGAACATGGTCTGGTGTTCGAGGCCGAGCTTTTCAGCGAGCACAAATGCCTCGCATACCCCGACCATTGAAATTCCGAGGATCATGTTGTTGCAGATCTTCGCCGCCTGCCCGTTCCCTGGCCCACCGGTATGCACGATGTTCGCGCCCATGGCCTCAAGGATGGGTTTTGCCGCTTCAAACGCGCTCTTGCTGCCGCCAACCATGAAGGTCAATGTGCCCGCGGCCGCACCGCCAACACCGCCGCTCACCGGCGCGTCGACCATCATCATGCCGCCGGCCGTTGCTTCCTTCTCGACATCGCGGGCTGTCGCCACATCGATGGTTGAACAATCGATAAAGAGTGTGCCCGGGTCTGCCGCGGCGAGCAATCCATCGGTCCCTAAATAAACCGCCCGCACATGATCACCCTTCGGCAACATGCTGACAACAATGCCAACCCCGCTCGCGGCGGCGGCGGCACTTTCCGAAGCTTCTGCGCCTCCCTTGACGCAGGCCGCAACGGCATCCGTCGACAGATCGAAAACTTTTACTGAGTGTCCGGCTTTCAAGAGGTTGAGGGCCATCGGCCCACCCATGTTACCAACACCCACAAAACCAATTCTGGCCATGATACTTCCCCGTATAGTTAGCGCGGAGCCCGAAGGCCCCACGTCTTCTTTTAATTTTTATTTATGTGTCGGCATGATGAACTCGGCACCCGCCTTGATGCTGTCCGGCCAACGCGATGTGACCGTCTTCACCTTGGTATAGAAACGCACACCCTCAGGTCCGTGCTGGTTATGATCACCGAAGGCGGAATTCTTCCAGCCGCCAAAACTGTGGAAAGCCAGCGGAACCGGGATCGGCACATTCACACCAACCATGCCGATATCAACATTGATGGAAAAGGCCCGGGCGAC
>CALEMG010000581.1 GCA_937910835.1 uncultured Alphaproteobacteria bacterium
AGCTTGAGCAATTGCAGAACAGAAGCGATCGTGCCAACGCGATGGATATCATCCTCGCCCGGATCATCCTGGCTTGCGTTCTTCTGCGCGACCAGCAGGATCTGCTTGTCATCCTTCATCACATCTTCGAGGGCCCGTACAGACTTATCACGTCCAACGAACAGCGGAACGATCATGTGCGGGAATACGACAATATCGCGAAGCGGAAGAACCGGAAATATTTGCGTACGAGGTGTATCAATCATCATGTTGCCTTTTGGGACGGGCATTAAGACATGCCGCAGCAGCCGGAAAAAATATGCTGGTCCTACGAATTAAAAACAGTGGGAAAGGAATTCTTCCCGCATTACCGGTTAAGCGCTACTCGTTGCGTCCTGCCGGTCAGCATATATATGGAGAGGCTGGGTTCCACCGTCAACCACCTCCGCATTAATAACGATTTCCTCCACCCCTTCAAGGGACGGCAGGTCATACATCGAGTCCAGAAGAATATTCTCCATGATCGACCGGAGGCCGCGGGCGCCGGTTTTACGAATGATCGCCTTCTTCGCGATCGCCGACAGCGCATCCTCGGTAAAGGTCAGATTGATATCCTCCATATCGAACAGGCGCTGATACTGCTTGACCAGAGCGTTCTTCGGTGATGTCAAAATTTCGATCAAAGCTTTCTCATCAAGATTTTCAAGCGTTGCAACAACCGGCAAACGTCCGACAAATTCCGGGATCAGACCGAATTTCAGAAGATCTTCCGGCTCCACATCTTTCAATGTTTCACCAACATTGCGATCCTCTTCCGCCTCGACAGAAGCGCCGAACCCGATGGAGGTGTCTTTTCCACGCGAGCCAATGATCTTGTCAAGGCCGGCAAAAGCGCCACCACAGATAAACAGGATATTCGTTGTATCCACCTGCAGGAATTCCTGCTGAGGATGCTTACGCCCGCCCTGCGGCGGAACGGAGGCAACGGTGCCTTCCATAATTTTCAAAAGCGCCTGTTGAACCCCTTCACCGGAAACGTCTCGGGTGATGGAAGGATTGTCGGATTTACGGCTGATCTTGTCGACCTCATCAATATAGACAATACCGCGCTGAGCCCGCTCTACATTATAGTCAGCAGACTGCAGCAGCTTGAGAATGATGTTCTCCACATCCTCACCGACATAACCTGCTTCGGTCAGGGTCGTAGCGTCCGCCATGGTGAAGGGAACATCAAGAATGCGGGCCAATGTCTGGGCGAGCAGTGTCTTACCGCACCCTGTTGGGCCAATCAGTAGAATATTGGATTTTGCCAGTTCCACATCGTCCGATTTGGCGCTGTGGTGAAGCCGCTTGTAATGGTTATGGACGGCAACGGACAAAACTCTTTTCGCATGGAACTGCCCGATCACATAATCATCGAGAACGTTACAGATTTCCATCGGCGTTGGCACACCGTCATTCGTCTTTACCAGGGTGCTTTTGTGTTCTTCGCGAATAATATCCATGCACAGCTCGACGCATTCATCGCAAATGAACACTGTTGGTCCCGCGATTAGCTTTCTCACTTCATGCTGGCTCTTGCCGCAGAAGGAGCAGTACAGGGTATTTTTCGAATCTCCACCACTTAATTTGGTCATAAATACTCCAATAGTCCGTTCGACTTTTCATATTAGCCGTCGTCTCTGCGGGCGACAACAAGAATGTTCATCTCGTCGAAATCAATGGCGGCAAACCATTTTGGTTATCTCGAAGATATATAATATGTAAAATTGACTCAACTTTTCGTTAACATGACGCAATTGACGCCTGCTTTACGAAAAAATAACAAATCTGATTTCGCCGTGGAGCTACTTGGATTTTTTATCTTCTTCATCATCGCCCGTGGGACGCTTCAACACAACTTCATCGACCAAGCCGAATTCTTTCGCTTCTTCAGCGGTCATGAAATTGTCCCGCTCCATGGATTCTTCAATCACATCCAACGGTTGCCCTGTATGCTCTACATAGAGACTATTGAGCCGCGCCCGCACTTTCAGGATTTCGCGAGCCTGGATTTCGATATCCGTAGCCTGTCCCTGTGCGCCGCCGGAGGGCTGATGGATCATAACCCGGGCATTGGGCAAGCAATATCTTTTGCCCTTCGCACCCGCCGTCAGCAGGAAGGAGCCCATGGACGCCGCCTGGCCAATGCAGACAGTCGCGATGTCCGGCTTGATATATTGCATCGTGTCATAAATCGCGAGCCCGGAAGTCACTACCCCGCCTGGTGAGTTGATGTACATGTAAATGGGTTTTTTCGGGTTCTCAGCTTCCAGAAAAAGAAGCTGCGCCGTAATCAACCCGGCCATCCCATCCTGAACCTGTCCAGTGACGAAAATAATCCGCTCTTTCAGCAGGCGGGAAAAGATGTCGTACGACCGTTCTCCCCGTGCTGTTTGCTCCACCACCATCGGGACAAGATTATTCATATAGGTGTCAATGACATCAACCATTCTCGGGTTTCCTTAAGTTTAGCAGCTGCGCCACGTCATCATATATGTATGACGAACGCAACTGTAAATCCGCATTTCAAATTTTCCGGGCTATTTCTTTTCAGCCGCCTTCTTAGCTGCCGGTTTTTTCGCGGTGGTTTTCTTCGGAGCTGCCTTTTTCGGCGCGGCCTTCTTAGGCGCCGGTTTTTTCTTAGGCTTGGCGGCCTCTTCTTCGTCCGGATCCTTCATCAGATCTTCAACGGAGACTTTCTTTTCCGTAATCGTCGCAAGTTCGGAAATGAAGTCGATGACCTTGTCTTCAAAGATCGGGGCGCGAAGCTGTGCCTGCATTTCAGGACGTTTCTGGAACATCTCGAAAATCATCTGTTCCTGACCGGGGTAGTTGCGCGCCTGAGCAACCATCGCCTGGTTCACCTCGTCCTGGGAAACCTCGATATTATTGATACGGCCGACTTCCGCGAGCAACAGACCAAGACGTACGCGACGCTCCGCGATAGCCATATACTCAGCACGCAGTTCCTCTTCGGACTGATCCTGATCTTCAAGCTTCTTGCCGGATTGTTCCAGCTCCTGCTCAAACTGCTGCCAGATGCTGTCGAACTCGCCCTGCATCATGCCAGGCGGCACGTCGAAATCATGAGCATCGGCCATTGCGTCCAGCATACTGCGCTTCAGCAACTGGCGGGACATCTGCGCATATTGTTGTGAAATCTGCCCGCGAACCGCTTCTTTAAGGGCGTCCAGATTGTCGAGGCCGAGCTTGGTGGCAAACTCGTCATTAATCTCGACTTCTGCCGCTTCCTGCACCTCATGCACCTTCACTTCAAACACGGCATCTTTACCCGCAAGATGCTCCGCGCCGTAGTTTTCCGGGAAGGTGACTTTCACATCAATATCATCGCCACCCTTGGCGCCGATAAGTTGTTCTTCAAATCCAGGAATAAAGCTGTTTGAGCCAAGCTCCAGCTGATGCCGTTCGGCGGAACCGCCCTCAAAAGCCTCCCCGTCGACCTTACCGAGGAAATCGATCAGGAGCGCATCGCCCTCTTTCGATTTGCGGTTTCTGGAAACAGCAGCAAAGTTTTTCTGCTGTCCGGCAATTTCTTTCAGCGCCTCATCAACCTTCTCGTCCTCAACATCAGCAACCGGCTTTTCCAACTTCAATTTGGAAAAATCCATAGGTTTGAAATCGGGCATGATCTCGACTTCGAGGGTGAATTCCAGATCCGTGCCTTCATCGAAATTGGTGATTTCAATTTTCGGCTGCTGTGCCGGGCGCAGATCGTTATCGTCAAGCGCCTTCTGGCTCATTTCATTTACAGTCTGTTCGAGCACCTCGCCCATGACGGACTTGCCAAACCGCTGACGCAAAATCGACATCGGCACTTTGCCCGGGCGGAACCCCGGAAGTTTGACTTCCGCACCGACAGTCGTCAGCCTTTCCGTCACTCTCGTATCGATTTCCGCTGCCTCAACAACAACCGTGAAATCCCGCTTCAATCCGTCAGAGTTAGTCTGTGTAATTTGCATGAACGATCGTCCGTCATCTTTTATTTAGCAATAAACGCATCCCGTCCCATTTCGTGACGAAAAGCGCCAGCTCGAAAGCTTCATTCAGTATGTTGGTGCGGGTGGAGGGAATCGAACCCCCACTTCATAAGAAACTGGTACCTAAAACCAGCGCGTCTACCAATTCCGCCACACCCGCACTATCTTTTCTCACCCGTGACATCCACAAAAAATGCGGACACTCGAACCGAGAGCGGCTGTCTATAGCATATGATTTCTTGGATTGACTAGGGGAATTACCGATAAAGCGCGAGATTAGTAGATAGAACCGGTCTGGCCGGGATTTGTCGGGTATGTCACGCGCAGATAGAGGCGAATGGGCAAGCAGAGCATGTGCGAATACGACAGGTCGTTATTTTTTACGAGCCGTAATTAAGTATGCCTGAAAATCGGATTATTGGGCGGCCTGAAAGTCCCGCTCGAAAATCGCCAGCGCTAGAACATTGGTGCCGGAATGTTCCTGATAGCCGGTGCGAAGAACCGTCTTTTCATAATGAACATGCGGAATGCCCTGATCGTCATCCTCCACGCGGAGAACTCTCGCCTGTTCTTGCAGACTCAACATCATGCGGCGGTAAAAGATATCGCCTGAGGCGATC
>CALEMG010000582.1 GCA_937910835.1 uncultured Alphaproteobacteria bacterium
CCCAACTGAGTCTACGGCAAACCAAGCCTCGAATATGCGCGCATATCTGCTGTTGACCCTGACAACCACATGTTGGGGAATGAATGCTATTTTGGGTCGACTTGCTGTTGGGGAGATTTCTCCGATGGCTCTGGTCTGCCTGCGCTGGATGCTGGTCGTGATTATCCTTTCAATCTTCGCTCAACGGCATCTTCAACGTGACTGGCCCGTTCTCAAAAGACATATTGGCTACATGATGGCAATGGGAGCCATAGGTTTTACCGGCTTTAATATGCTGTTCTATATGGCGGCCCATTCGACAACCGCCGTGAATATTGGCATTTTGCAAGGATCAATACCGGTTTTTGTGCTGATCGGTGCGTTTCTGGTTTTTCGCACCAGAGTGTCACTTCTGCAATCAGTCGGCGTGATAGTAACAATCATTGGTGTCAGTATCGTTGCCTCAGGCGGCTCAATTGCCCGGCTCGCCACTTTCGAGATCAATATCGGAGATGCCCTCATGCTCCTAGCCTGCGTTCTCTATTCAGGCTATACTGTAGCGCTGCGCTATCGGCCGGAGATATCGCCGCTCTCCTTTCTTTCGATGATGGCCCTCGCCGCTTTTATAACGTCACTTCCCTTCGTTTACATCGAAATCGAATTGGAACATTTTCTGCCGCCGACCACAACGGGATGGCTAATTGTTGCCGCCGCTTCTCTGTTCCCCTCGATCGTTGCCCAGATTTCCTTTATTGTCGGCGTAGGCATCCTAGGGCCCGGACGGGCGGGCATTTTTGTCAATCTGGTACCAATCTTCGCATCGATTTTCGCCGTTACCTTCCTTGATGAACCGTTTGAGTTCTTTCAAGGAGCCGCGCTCGCGCTGGTGCTGTTTGGCATTTGGCTGTCGGAAAGGGGAAAGCCCGAGTGACTGTCTCAGTTCTTAAAAATCGCTGACGATGCCCTTGCGTTCCCAATCACCATAGCGCGTCGGTTCTAGTCCCGACGGGCCGCCAATTTCGCCCTTCGCCTGCTTCTGCTTGATGGCGGGATCTTTCTTATCTTTATTTTCGATGTCGCTCTGTGTCTTTTTTTCGGTCATCTGCGTTTAAAGCCCGATTGTTGATTGGCGGGAAGAGTGCTCTGTACACTCTTTCAGTATTTCTGAACCATCTATAGACCGCAAGGCAAATTTCCGCTAGAAGCCGCAGATGACAACATCACCCGCCAATTCACGGGCCGCCGCCGTCCGGCTTCTCTCCCGCGTACTTCAAAAGCGCCAGCCACTGGAAGAGGCACTCGATCCCGTACTACACGGTTTCCCCGCCCGCGACAGGGCGCTTGCGCGCGCGATTACTTCGACCACACTACGCCACCTTGGAGTGATTGACGCCTTAATTGATAAAATGTTGGGTCGGCCCTTACCGGAGAAAGCTCTGGAAATCCGCCATATTTTGCGGATCGGGATCACGCAGATCCTCTATTTGAATATCCCTTCTCATGCTGCGGTGCATGATACGGTTTCCCTCGTGCCAGACCGTAGCAAGCATAAGGGGCTCGTCAATGCTCTCCTCCGACGGACGGACCGGCAGGGTGAGAAGCTTCTCTC